>QWHP01000018.1 GCA_021404985.1 Actinobacteria bacterium ATB1 | reverse complement strand
TCGTGGCGGTGGTCCTCGGCGAGCAGATCCATGCCGATGTACATGAATCCGGAGGTGTCGTAGTGATCCACGTTCGCCGGCATCCCGACGTCGATGACGGTCAGGGGAGTGTCCCTCCGGCTCAAGACGGAGTCGAGCAGCTCACGGGTGAGGAGGGGCTCGTGGGACGTGACAGCCGTGAGGGCGACGTCGGCCTTGACGAGTTCGTCCTCGAGGGCGTCGAAGCCGAGGCAGTCCCCTTTGACACGTTCCGGGCGGCGCGTGATCCGGACGATGTCCCAGCCGGGCACGTCGCAGATACGTGCGTGGACAGCGTTCGCCATCTTTCCGGCCCCCACGAGGGCGAGACGTCCGGGGGTCATGTCGAGGAGATGATCCACGGCCAGCGTCGCGACGCTGCCCGTGTCGGCATTCGGGATGAGATCGCGGGCCTCACGTCCCGCTCTGATCGCCTCGCGGAAGAGCTTGTCGAGCATGGGGCCGAGCGTCCCGGCCTTGCGTGCTGCACCTTGTGCACGGCGAACCTGACCGAGGACCTCGGGCTCCCCGATCACAGGCGAATGAAGCCCGGCCGCGACCTTGAAGGCGTGGTCGACGACGGAGCGGCCGTAGCGGAAGACACCGCCCTCGGGGAGCTCCGACACCCCTGATGTCAGACGGACCACCTGCTCCAGAACACCCCTGTCTGCCCCGACGGCGACGATCTCGTGTCGCAGGCAGGTGGAGAGGATCGCGAGCTCGTCGGGTCCATCGGTCATCGTGAGAGCGCTGAGGGTGTCGGCGAGCTCGCTCTCCGAGACCGAGAGAGGGGCGCGTGCGTCAGCGGGCACCTCGGGATGCGCGAACGACAAGGAAACGAGCACCGGTGTCACGGGATGCAGGCTGTCTTGAGGCATTCGAATTCGCATCTGCGGGTCGCGGGGCGGGTGCGACAGGCAGAGCGCCTTTTCGGGTCGTGTGACAGGCTTCGAGAAGGGATTCTAGGCCGGTACCCGACCCGATCCCGAAACGTCTCGGTGGCATCCACGGACCAACCCCAGCCGTGCCGCCACCAGCCTGCCATTGGGGCAGAAGTGGGACATTCCGCCCCCTCCTCGATCTCCTCCGGCGGCTTCGTACGGTTTGCGGCGGTGTACCTCCCCCGCACATGTGCGACCGTCGCTCGACCGCCTCCTGGTCACATGACTCGAGAGAGGCCATCCCGGACGACAGACACAACGCGCGGCTTCCACAGGCAGCGCGCGTTGCCCAACCCGCCACCGCGCAGCCCGAGACACTGCTGCGGCCACCCGATCGCCCTCCCTCGGGAACGAGAACGGCCCCAGGGGATCCCAGGAACTCCCTCACCACCCCACCCGACGAATTCCTTGAACGTTGAGCGCCTAATGTGTCGAAGCGAGACGCTCGACGACCTCACGCGAGGGTGAACGCCGTGCCTGTACCAGTCGACTGGACCTGGACCCCGGACCGGGACGAAGTGGAATCCGCCGAACGACGGCTCATGGCCGTCCACGCGCATCCGGACGACGAGGCCTCGAAGGGGGCCGGCACCGTGGCGAAGTTGACCGACGACGGAGTGAGGGCCAGCCTCGTCACGTGCACGGGCGGCGAGGAAGGGGACATCCTCAACCCGGCGATGGAATCGCACGAGATCAGGACGCGCCTCCCAGAGGTGAGGATGAACGAGCTCGCGGAGGCAGCGGATGTCTGCGGGTACTCGACCGTGTACCTCCTCGGCTTCCGTGACTCCGGCATGCCCGACTCCGACTCGAACAAGCGACCCGACGCATTCGTGAACGCCGACTTCGACCTGGCGCTGGCCCGCCTGGTCCGTCTCGTGCGAATCGAGCGGCCTCACGTCGTGCTCGGCTACGACGAGCACGAGGCGTATCCGCATCCGGATCACATCATGGCGCACCGGCTCACCATGGCCGCATGGGACGCCGCCGCCGACCCGGATTTCGCCGTCCCGGGCCTCGGGTCGGAGGTGCTCGGTCCCCCATGGGAGGTCCGGAAGCTCTACTGGTTCCACTGGTCGTACAGAAGGATGGTCCTCCTCCACGAGGAGTTCCTCGCGCGAGGTTGGGAATCTCCGTTCGAGAATTGGCTGAAGCGACGAGACAACGATGATGCCGTCACCACGAGCGTCGACGTCTCCGAGCACATCGGCCGGGCGCGCAAGGCGCTGACCGCACACCGGACCCAGGTCGATCCGGAGGGCTTCTGGCTGAAGCTCCCCGAGGAGGTGATCGCCGACCTGCATCCCTACGAGGAGTTCGTCCTCGTGCGGGACAGGTCGAGCGCGACGGCGTCGCCCGGGCACCCGGAGACAGACTTGTTCGCCGGAATCACTCCGCCCTGACCCGACCGTCAGAACCCCGAGGTCCCGGTCCACGTGCGACGCGTCTGCTATCTGCCCCCTCCATCGGTCCCGTCCCCGTCCCCGTCTCCGTCCCCGCCGGCGCCGTCGAGTGGTTCCGAGTCTGCATCCGGGTCCGCGTCGTCGAAGCTGCCGGCCGGCTGTACTCGGGCGGCTGCTTCGCCGGCAGCAGCGCGGCGGCGTTGTGCCCAGTCACGCAGGAACAGGCGCCAGGCGACGTAGAGCAGCAGGGTCCCGGCGGCTGCACCGGCGACGACCCCGGCGATCACGACGAGGTTCTCGGTGCCCTCCACGATCGGGAAGTTACCCGCGAGGGCGGTTCTGGCCGTCTCCCTGTTCAGGTCCGAGGGTCGGGAGTACATTGGACCCGCGGCCGAGACTTCGAGAGGCACCCATGACCGTTCCCGAGGGTGGAGTCCCGGTTCCGGATCAGCGTGTGATCGTCACGTGGCGGACGCCGGGTCTCGATGCCTACGAGACGAGCGCCGTCGTCGAAAGGGTGGGAGATGGCGGCATCTTCGAAGTTCGTCTGCGAGCGGGGCTGCGTCCGTCCGCCGAACGGGAGGCCTTGCACAGCGGTGCTCAGATCACCGTGGACGGTTCGCGTGACGACGGCCTGTGGCGCCTCCAAGCCAGGATCGTGGGCGTAGACGAGGTGTCCGGCTCCGCTGCGGACAGCCGACGGTGTGCCGGCTGGTCCGGCGGGCGGATCACCCTCCGATCGGTGGGGGGCCCGAGGCGTATCGACGTCCGTCGCTTCCACCGGCTCCACGTGTGGACCCCGCTACGTCGGGTCGATCTGGACGCCGCAGCTCCGCAGGTCCGTTCGGGACTCCCGTGGTCCCCGGATCCCGTCCTGGCCCGGTCGGCGCGCGACGCGCTCGCCCAGGTTCCGCTCGTCGAGCGAGCGTTCAGTCTCGGGGCCGGGGGCCTGGCATTCGTCCCCAACCGTCCGGTCGAGACCGGCGCACTGCTCTTCGTCCATCTCGAGGAGCCTGTCCTCGACATCGAGGCCTTCGGCCACGTCGTTTGGACGCATCGCGAGGGCGAGTCGCAGGGGCAGGCAGGAGTCGAGTTCGTCGGTCTCACCGTGGAGGACCAGGACAGGCTCCTCGACTACGTGCTTGAACGTCGCATGCGGGCACCGCGGCCTCAGGACGGAGGCGCCAGAACCCCACGCGCCGCCACGACCGGGTAGTCGACGGTCGCCGACGTCGTCGTCAACGCCGGGAACCGTTCTGCTGTCCGTCCGTCTGAGGTCGAATAGTCCACCTGCCAGACCACTCGACAGGTCAGGGGCACCAGGCCTCGCGCCCCGGGGAAGATGCCGATCTCCGCCCGGAATCCGCTCTCCTGGACCCGGCGCGGCCCTCCACCCCAGGCGCTCGGGTCCGCTTGGGCGAAGTCGGAGTCGAAGCCGGCCTCTCCCGGGCGCGAGACGGTGTTCACCTCGATCCCCACGACGTGCACGTAGAGGGCCGCGGCGCTCCCGTCGATCTCCAGGTAGGGGTTCCGGACTTGGGGGACGTCGAGGAGGAGGCGTGTCTCGGCCCCGGCAACCCCGCGGCCCGGTGTGAGACCGGCGATTGTCGGATCAGGGAGGTCCACGACGTCGCGCAGCGATCCCGAAGATGCGTGCCGTGCCCGTGCCCGTTCGCGGCAGGCCTCGGTAGTGCACGGCCTGCACTTCTCCTTGCAGGGCCTGGCGGGCCGGGACGTCCGGCCACAGAGTCCGAGCCGCCGCGAGGCGGAGCAGTTCGTGGGGCTCGCCTCGGCGGCGTGTCCGGCGAAGGGAAGCGCGAGGCAGACGGCGAGAAGACCCACGACCACATGCGCTCTGCCACCCATGGGCAACGACCGTAGCAGGGAAAGGTCCCTGCCGTCCCGGGCGGCCGGGATAGGGTTCTCCCGGATGTCCGATTCCGCCGTCTCGGCGACACAGCTCACGAAGACCTACGGCGATTTCGTCGCGGTCGACCGTGTGGATCTCGAGATCCACCGAGGGGAGTGCTTCGGGATCCTGGGTCCCAACGGTGCCGGCAAGTCCTCGACGATGCGCATGGTCGGCTGCGTCTCCCCTGTGACATCGGGGGCATTGAGAGTCCTCGGAATGGATCCCGGTACTTCGGCACGCAGGATCAAGGCGCGGCTGGGTGTCGTTCCCCAGGAGGACAACCTCGACGGCGAGCTCCGCGTCGAGGAGAACCTTGTCGTGTACGCGGGCTACTTCGGCATCTCGCGGCGCGCCGCGCTGCCGCGCGCCGAGGAGCTCCTCGACTTCATGGACCTCGGTGAGAAGGCAGGGTCCCTCGTGCGCACCCTGTCGGGCGGGATGAAGCGCAGGCTGATGATCGCACGCGCCCTGGTGAACGAGCCCGAGCTAGTGCTGCTCGACGAGCCGACCACGGGCCTCGATCCCCAGGCGCGCCATCACATATGGGAGAGGCTGCGTCACCTCCGTCGCGCAGGGGCGACCCTCCTGCTGACGACCCACTACATGGAGGAGGCATCCCACCTGTGCGATCGGCTGGTCATCATGGACCGGGCACGCATCCAGGTCATGGGTGTCCCGCGTGAGCTGATCCGGGCCGAGGTTCCCCGGCACGTTGTCGAGGTCGCCCGCTCCGGGATCACGGGCGATCCTTTCATCGACCTTCCGGCCGTGGCCGGAGTCGATCCCGGGGACGTCAGGGTGTTCGACGAGAGAGTGCAGATCCACACGGACGACGCTCGGAAGGTCATCACGAGGCGCGGGGACGCGGGAGTCCCCGAGACCGACATGTGTGAAAGAATGGCGACCCTCGAGGACGTCTTCCTTCGGCTCGTGTCCGAGGACGAGGGGACATGAGAAGGGCCGCTCTGCAAGACACGGTAGGCGGCGCAGTCCGCGTCTGAAGACGCGATTCCGTGGTCTACAGGCACGTGGCCAAGTGGCTCCTGATCCCCAACTTCCTCGACCCGCTCCTCTTCCTCGCGGCCCTCGGCCTGGGCCTCGGGTCCTATCTCACGGGTGTCGAGGGCACGCCCTACATCGACTTCATAGCGCCCGGCCTGCTCGCGTCCTCGACGATGTACACGGCGAGCTTCGAGACCACGTGGAACATCACATGGAAGATCGACACGAACCAGACCTACGACGCGATCGTTGCCACCCCTGTCGAGCCGGCCGACGTCGCACTCGGCGAGGTCCTCTGGGGGGCCTCGAGGGCCACTCTCACAGGGGTTGTGTTCCTCCTTGTTCTCGCTGTCTTCGGTCTCGTCCACTCGTGGTGGGGCCTGCTCATGCCGTTCGTGATCATGCTGATCGGCGTCAACTTCGCGGCGACCGGGGTCCTCACGGCAGTGCACGTTGGCGACATGGCGTTCTGGGGCTACTACTACACGCTCTTCGTGACGCCGATGTTCCTGCTGTCGGGCGTCTTCTTCCCACTCGAACGCCTGAGCCAGTGGGTACAGGCCCTCTCCTGGTGCCTCCCCCTGTTCCACGGTGTGCGCCTGCTGCGCGGGATGTCGCTCGGGGTGGACGTGCCTTGGTGGTGGGTGAGCGTGACATACCTGGTGGTCCTGCCCGTCGTCCTGGTCGTTCCGGCCGGACGCCGCCTCCGCCGTCGGCTCATGACGTGAGGCAGGCGGGATCCTGCGGCGTCCCGAGACCACTACCATCGATCGGGTGCTACCGAGGGAGAACCCATAGAGGCCACACTTGGTCTCCTCTCCGTTCTCGTTCTGATCCTTCTCACGGCCTTCTTCGTGGCCGGGGAGTTCGCCCTGCTCGCCGTCGACCGCACGCGCATCGAGCAGCTCGCTGGTGACGGACGCAAGGGTGCGAGCAGCCTCCTCCAGGCACTCGACAACCTGACCTATCAGCTCTCCGGGGCCCAGTTCGGCATCACGGTCTGCTCACTGCTCCTCGGCGTCGTCGCAGAACCGGCAGTTGCGAGCCTGCTCGTCCCCCTCTTCGAGCGGATCAACTTCCTCGATCTGGGTGAGAGGACGATCCACGTCGTCGCTCTCGTGGTCGCCATCGGGCTGGTGACGGGCGTCGGCATGGTGATAGGCGAGCTCGTGCCGAAGAACTACGCGATATCGAGGCCCTTGCCGACCGCCCTCACGGCGGGCCGGGCCCTGCGGCTCTTCAATGTCGCGTTCCGGCCGGTCATCGTCCTGTTCGACTCGGCGGCAAGTCTCACGTCCCGACTGCTCGGCTTCGGCCCACGAGACGAGGGGAGACACGTGAGGACGCTCGAGGAGCTCGACCTCCTGATGCGACTCTCCACGGAGCGCGGTGTGCTCGAGGATGCCGAATACGCATTGCTGCACCGCTCGATCGCCTTCGCGGAGAAGACGGCGGCCGATGCCCTGGTTCCCAGGACGGCGATATCCGCACTTCCCAAGGACGCTGGGATAGAAGATCTCGTCGACCTCGCCTTCGAGACCGGCCACTCGCGCTTTCCCGTCTATGGGGACGACCTCGACGACATCCTCGGCATCGTCCACGTCAAAGACGCCTATCAGGTCCTCGACATGCAGCCGTCGGACACGCGGCTCGAGCTTCTCCTGCAACCGGCGTTCGTGATCCCTGAGACGTTGCCGCTGCGATCCCTATTGGTGTCGATGCGTGTGCGGCGCACGCAGATGGCGATAGTCATCGACGAGTACGGCGGCACCGCGGGCCTGATCACCCTGGAGGACATCCTCGAGGAGATCGTGGGGGAGATCGAGGACGAGTATGACACGACCGACCGTGCGGTCGTCCAGGATCCTCGCCGGCACCTATGGCTCGTCGACGGGATGCTCCACCACGACGAGCTCGAGGAATTGACCGGGTTCGAGCTCCCCGAAGGCGAGTGGGAGACGCTGGCGGGGTTCCTTCTCGCCGTGTTCCAGCGAATCCCGGGTGAGGGTGAGAGCGTCGACTACGAGGGTTGGCGGTTCGAGGTCGTCAAGATGGCCAGGCGCAGGATCGCCAGCGTCCGTGTGCGGCACATGCTCAGGCACACTGCCGGCGAACCGGACGACGGAGTGGATGTCCGTCCGGCCGAGGGAGGACGCTGATGGCCTGGAGGCTTGCTGCCGCGGTCCTCATGCTCGTCGGGAACGGCTTCTTCACGGCTGCCGAGTTCAGCATCGTCACGGTACGCCGTACGCGCATCGAACAACTCTCGGCCGAGGGGAACCGCCGGGCGAAGGTGGCGCTGCGCCCCCTCCGGGAGCTGTCTCTGATGCTCGCCGGGGCGCAGTTCGGCATCACTCTCACCGCCCTCGTCCTGGGTGCGGTCGCAGAACCTCTTGCGGCAGGGCTCTTCGAGAGCCTGTTCGGGATCGTCGCGCCCGAGGATGCCGTCTGGGTCGCAGGGGTCTCGGCGCTGTTGGGACTCTTCACCGTCGTGTTCTTCCACATGACCTTCGCCGAGATGGTCCCGAAGAACATCGCGATCGCAGAGCCAGTGAAGACGGCGCTCACCATAGCGATCCCGTTCGTGGGCTTCGTCAATCTCCTCCGGTGGCTCCTCCAGGGACTGAACGTGGCAGCGAACTGGACGACACGTCTGCTCGGCGTCGAGCCGAGCGACGAGCTCGTCGTCGCCTACTCACCGAGCGACCTCGTCACGATGCTCGGTGAGTCGAGGGCCGGAGGGGCCATCGGGGAGGTCGAGCACAAGCTCCTGAGCGGGGCGCTCGAGTTCGGCGACAGGACCGCTGCCGAGGTCATGGTTCCCAGGACGAGCGTGGTTGCCATCCCATCGACGGCCTCGGTGGGCGAGGCGCAACAAGTCGTCCGGCACCACGGACACTCGCGGATCCCTGTCTACGAGGGGAGTCTCGACAACGTTCTCGGGTTCGTGCACGCGAAGGACCTCATCAGGGTCAAGGCCATCTCTCCGGGGAGCCCGATACCCCGCGAGCTCGTTCGGGACGCCTGGGTGGTGCCCGAGTCTCGCAAGCTGTTCCCGCTGCTCCTCGACATGCGTGCGCAGCGGAACCACTTCGGCCTGGTCGTCGACGAGCACGGTGGCACGGCCGGCATCGTCACTCTGGAGGACATCCTCGAAGAGCTCGTCGGTGAGATCGACGACGAGTACGACCTGCGCAGGCGGCGCGTTCGCCGCAAGAGCGCACGCGACTGGGTGTGCGACGCGTCGTTGCGCCCGGACGAGATCGAGGAACCCGTCGGTCTCGATCTGCCAGAGGGGGAATACGACACCCTGGGAGGTTTCATCCTCGACCGGCTGGGGGCGATTCCCGAGGTGGGGGCACGGATCGGCTTTGAGGGTTGGACCTTCGAGGTCTTGTCTATGGACGGGAGGAGGGTCGGTGAGGTACAGATAACTGCACCGGCATCGCCCGAGGAAGAGTCGAAGAACGGGGGCTGACGTGGAGTGGGGAACGCGGGCGAGGGTGGAGGCCGAGGTCTACGGCTTCATGACCGAGCGCGGGCTGCCCGGGCTGGCAGTCTCCGTGGCGGAGGGGGGTGAACCACCGGAGCGTTGGATACTGGGACGTGCGGATGCCTCGAGCGGGCGCCCGCTGCAGGCCTCCGCGAGGTTCAGGTGGGCATCGATCACCAAGACACTCACGGCAGTGGCACTCGCCCGGTGGGTGGCACGTGGTGAGATCGACTGGGACGCACCCGTGCGCGAGGTCGCACCGGGCGTGAGCCTTCTCCGCGACCCAGCTTGGTCCGATGTTCTCGTCGGCCATCTGCTGACGCACACCTCGGGCATCGGGGAGATCGCCGCTGTGGGTTCGCTCCGCCACCCCTTATGGGCGATCGGAGGAGTCCGCCCCGGCATGCGGACTCCCTCTCTCACCGAGTACTGCGCCGGCGGATTCCGGTGTGAAGCCCCACCCGAGGAACGCTGGGCCTACAGCAACCCGGCCTTCTGCCTCCTCGGGTCGATACTCGAGAGGGTCTCCGGCGACACGTTCGACTGTGCTCTGATCGGTGACGTCGCCGAGCCGCTCGGGTTGAAGGGCCTCACACTCTCGATGGCGGATGTCGACCCCGAGGATGTGGCGGCCGGTCACCGGGCCGGCTCTGGTCCGGCTCGACGCGTGAGGCCCTACGAGATCGTGACTATCCCAGCGGGAGCAGCGGTCGGCACCATCGACGACCTGGAGACCTGGGCCGAGTTCGTCTTGTCCGGTGCGCGGTCGGTGGGTAGTTCCCTGGATGCCGGGCTGCTCGACGCGGACTCGTGGGGCGATCTCGTGAGGGTCCAGTACCGTTCTCACCCGGCGATGCCCTCCACAGGGCTCGGATTCTGGCTCTCGGACATCGGCGGATTTCGCGTGATCGGGCACGGGGGCACCGTTCCCGGCTACACCTCCCAGTTCGCTGTCGTGCCCGAACGAGGTTTGAGCGTGTGCGTGCTGGGCAACAAGACGTTCTATCCCTCGGCGTACTTCGGTGCGGGACACCTCGCGTCGCGGCTCCTCCATGTTCTCCTCGACGTCCCGTTCCCGGAGGAGTCCCTCGGAGATCCCTCGGACGCCGACGACGAGGCGGTGGCGGATGTGTGCGGTGTCTACCGAGTCGAACCCGGGATCCTGACGAGCGCCAGGGCGTGGCAGTACTTCGGCGGTCAGGTGACGATCGAGCGGCGGGGCTCTGCGTTGGTCGCTCGCGCAATTGCGGGTCCGTTCCGCCGCGGGCTCGTTCTCCGCCCCGTCACCGGCGGCTCCGGCGACCGGTCATCGGGAGGGCTTCCGCTCTCGTTCGCCGCCACCTACGACGGCTACACGATCCCGCTCCACTTCGAGGCGTCCGGCGAGGGATCACGCCCTGACACGCTCCACACAGGATTCCCCCCGTGCCCGTTCAGGCTCAGGCGCACGGGGACCTCGCTGGAATCGCGTGCAGCGATGATCGCCGTTGGGGCCGGCCTCGCAGGAGTCGGCGCGGGTCTTGCCTGGCGCCGACTCCGCAGGGAGTGAGGCGTCGGACGTCGCTCGGGCCGAGAGCCTCGGGTCAACCTCCGGAGCTCGTCTGGTCCCGCAGGTCCTGAAGGATGCGGCCGAGCTCGCCCTCGAGCCGCCCGTACTCGGCGAGGTCACCCTGCCTCAGCGCTTGCTGCATCTCCTCGTACGTCTGCGACGCCGAGGCGATGAGAGCCGCTGTCTCGGGATCGGCCGCCGTGGACGGGGCCGTGCCCGCGTTCGTACCTGCCTCTGGGCCGGGTGCCGGGGGGGTCTCTGGCGACACCGTCGCGCCCTCGAACGGATCCAGCCCGAGCATCTTGAGGAGGGCCTCCCCGAAGGTGTTGCCGAACTGGACCTCCTCGTTGAACACGAGGATGACTCGGTTGAGCCTCGGAAGGTCGGCGTCCTTCCCCGTCACGTACCAGGGCTGCACGTACAGAAGAGCGTTGTTGATCGGGAGGATGCGGATCTGGCCCGGCGACACCTCGGAGCCGGACTGGTCGAGCAGTGTCTTGGTCGCACTCAGCTCCTCGTTCGAGTTGATGAGAGACTCGACCTGAGCCGGTCCCTGGATCGTCCTGCCCCTCGGGACGCGCAGGTCGACGAGCTGGCCGTAGTTCTCGGGGTCGCTGCGCGCAACCAGCAGCGAGCGCAGCACGGTGTTGTCGGACCCGCCCTCCTGCTGGCGAACGGGGGTGAACGAGTTCGACAGCACCATCTCTGCCTTGGCTTCCCCCGGAAGGGCGTAGATCAGGTACTGGGAGTCGGGGACCTGCGCGATGCCCGCGCTCGAAGGAGACGGGACGAGGTCGTCGGGCGAGGTCGTCGTGGGTTGGACGCTCGCCGTGTCTCGGACCTGTGCGACCTCCCACTCGTCGGACCTGTTGTAGAAATCCGTCGGGTCGGTCATGTGGTACGTCTGGTACAGAAGAAGCTGAGCCGAGAACAGGTCGAGCGGGTAGCGGAAGTGGAGACGCAGCTCGTCGGACACCTCGTCTTCGTCCTGGAAGAGGCCGGGAAGCGCCTGGTCCCAGGCCTTGGCGATGGGGTCCTTCCCGTCGACCCTGTAGAGCTTGATCTCACCCGTGAACGCGTCGACCGTCGCCTTGACGCTGTTGCGGACGTAGTTCTGCCCGGCGAACGGGTTGAGGGCGCTCGGTTCCGAATACGGATACAGGTCCGAGGTCGTGTACGCGTCGACGATCCAGAAGAGCTTCCCCTCGATGACCGACAGGTAGGGGGTCGAGTCGAGCGTGAGGAAGGGTGCCACGCGCTGCACCCGCTCCGAGACCTGCCGGTTGAACATGATTCGGCTCTCGGGGGTTATGTCACCCGACAGGAGGAGCTGCACGTCCCGCATCCGTAGCGAGAACGCGAGACGTTTCAGGAACGAGTCGATTCGAATCCCCGAGTCGACGTTGTCCGGATACCTGTAGGTGCCGGCCGTGGAATCGCCGTCCTGTGTCTCCTCCTCCTCTCCGGGAGAGGTGGTCGTCGTATCCTCCTTGGACGCAGCGGTGGTGGGTGTGTCACCTTCGGTCGTCGACGTCGTCGCCTCCGCGGCTTCGCTCGTAGCTCCCTGCGAGACTCCGTCCGCTTCACCGAGCTTGCTGTTCACGACGACGTAGTCCGTCGTGATCTGCCCGAAGTAGATCTGCGGCCGTTCGACCTCGAGCTGGGGGGCCTGTGTGACGTTTCTCGGCGGGATGTTGTCGACGAGGTATGCCGGCCGCCCCTCACCGACGGAGGCGTTCGTCGCAGCGATCACCGGTGCGTAACCGTGCGTGAACACGAGGTGGTCGTTCTGCCAGGTGCGGTTCGTGATCGCCTGCGTGTCGAGCTCGCGGGCCGATACGAGAACCTGCGTCTCGTTGCCGGCGATCGCGTAGCGATCCACCGCAACGGAGTTGAACCTGGAGAAGGCGGCGAGGCGCTGCTCCGTGTTCATGTTGTCGATGAGCGGACTGTCGTCCCAGATCCGCATGTTGCGGAGAGTGGCCGTAGGCGTCTCCTGGAGCAGCTCGCCCGGCTGCGGCTTCTGAGTTGCCGGATCGAAGTCCTCCTGCACGACGTTGTCCAGACCGTATGCCTTCAGGGTTCCCTGGATCCCGTTCTCGATGTAGGGCTCTTCGAGGGAGAGCTCGTTCGGTTCGACCGTGAACTGCTGCACGATGCGCGGGTAGATGCCGCCGATTATCAGAGCGGAGAGCGCCATCAGGGCCAAAGCGACGATGGGAAGGACCAGACGCTTCGTGAGGAAGGTCGCGAACAGCAACAGGGCTGCAAGGATCGCGATGAAGAACAGGACTCGGTAGGCGGGAAGATAGGCGTTCACGTCCGTGTAGGACGCCCCGATGACCTGGCCTCCGGTGGGGGAGTACAGCAGCTCCCACTGGTCGATCTGATAGGACGCCGCCTTGAGGAGGAGGATGAAGCCGAGGAGGATGGCCAGGTGGTTCCTCGGCTGCGGGGCCAGGTAGCCGCCCTCTGGTTGGGGGCCGATCGCTCCCGCATACGCGTAGAGAGCCGCGACGATCAGTGTCGTGACGACGAGCACTGCGAAGAGCCAGCCAACGACGAACTCCCACACGGGAAGGGCGAACACATAGAAGCCGATGTCGTTGCCGAACACGGGGTCCTTGGCTCCGAAGGGCTGGTTGTTGAAGAAGAGCGTGATCTCTTCCCAGAAGGGCAGTGTCGAGCTCGCGAACGCGACCGTCCCTGCAGCGAGGACGCCTATCACCACCCAGCGCATGACGGGATCGACGCTGCGCCTCAGGTTGAAGAGGAAGTCGTTCGTGATCGCAAGCGGCCGGAGCGGGCTGAGACGCCTGGCGATCCACACGTTGACGCCCGCAACACCCACCCAGATCCCGGCCGCGAGAGCGAACATCCAGACCTGGGTCCAGAGCCGTGTCGTGAAGAGCTGGCTGTAGTCGACCTCCCTGTACCAGAGCAGATCCGTGTAGAAGGTCGTTCCCGGGCCGGCCAGCAGCAGCACGACGGCCCCGACGACCACGGCCGTCACGAGCAGTGCCCTACGTCGCAAAGTCGAGTCTCCTGTGCCTCTGTCGAGTCCTGTCACTCTACGTGGGTCTGTGCAGTTCTGCGCGTGCTCGCTCCAACCAGCCCCGCCAGTTGGGCGAAGGCGAGTCGGCGGCCGAGTGCAGAGCGGCGGCCTCGGCGATCGGGTCGAGGAATCGGGACGGTCGCCTCGGACGTGCGGAATCACCCCGGGTACGCAAGGCCGAGAAGGAGAGATACAGGCTCTTGCGGGCGCGGGTCATCGCCACGTAGAGCAGGCGCCTCTCCTCCTCCAGAGCGGACGGTGTCGCCGCATGGGCGGTCGGGAGGTTGCCCTCCTCGAGGCCGGGCAGGAGCACGATGTCGAACTCGAGGCCCTTCGCTCGGTGCATCGTCAGGACGGACACGGCGTCGGCATCCTTGCCGGGACCGAAGGACTCGTAGCCGTTCGTCGCCCTGAGGAAGTCGACGAAGCCTGCCACGTCGGGTCTGCTGACCGCCTCGGCATAGTCGGTTGCAAGCTCCACCACTGCCGCAGCGACGGCATCGCGTCGCGGGGCGCCATCGTTGCCGCCCTCGTCCTTCGCATTTCCCCCGAGGCGAGGAGCCCCGGCTGACGCCGCGTCGGGATGCTCGAGGACGACGTCGGCGACGAAGGCGGCGAAGGGCTCGCCGGGAGGGCGAACGGCA
>QWHP01000443.1 GCA_021404985.1 Actinobacteria bacterium ATB1 | reverse complement strand
AGGCGGCCCTCGACGCGGATGGAGTCCTCGTCGGGCTGCGTCACCGACGTGGAGACGAGGTTCACGAGGAAGGGTGTGCGCGTGTCCTGCATCGCGTAGAAGCTGCGGAGCACCAACATGAAGAGTGTGAACGGAATCAGCCCGATGGCGAAGATCTGCAGCACCTCAGCGGTGAGAGCGGCGGCATCGGGAGTGAAGTTACGGTACTGGAGAAACAGGCGAATCGTCGCCGGCGCGAGGAGGAGATAGCCAACGGACGCGGGCAGGATCAGGAACACCGTGAGGCGTATCCCCTCGGCCAGGCGCGTCTTGAACCCCTCCCTGTCCCCGAGCGTGAGGCGTTCGGCCAATCCCGGCAACAGAGCCGTGAGGACGCTCACCGCGAAGACGCCGTTGGGGAGTTGGAAGAAGAGGAAGGCGTTCGTCCACGCGGTGTAGTCCCCGGCACTCGATCCCGGACCGTTTGCGAGGACCTGAACTATGTAGAGGCCGACCTGGTTCGTGGCGACATACAGCACCGTCCAGGTGGAGAGTCGCAGCAGGCGCACGATCATGGGATCGCGCAGCGCCAGGCTCATCCGCAGGGACCCACCCTCGCCGTGGACCATGGAGCGCACTGCCGGGATGTTCGCGAGCGCCATGACGGCCACGCCCGCCGTGGTGCCGAGGCCGAGAAGAAGGACCATTACCGAGTCGAGGTCTGTCGTCGGACCCCCGTCGAGACCCGCACCGAAGACGACCAGCACGACGATAACGACGATGTTGTTCAGTGCGGGGACGAACGCGGGGACGGCGAAGCGCCGCCGCGAGTTCAAGAGCGCTCCGGCGAGTGCGTTGAGTGCGTAGAAGAACACCTGTGCGGAGAAGAGGCGCAGCAGGACCACGGCAAGATCGGTCTGTTCCTGTGTGAACCCCCGCGTGGCGAAGCCGATCAGCCACGGTGCGACGAGTGCGAGCATGCTGGCGGCGGCGGCGGCGGCGGCCAGGGCAACCCAGAAGAGGTTGGAGACTGCCCGCCATGCGTCCCGGCGCTCGCGACCCGTGAGCGCCTCAACGAAGAGGGGGACAAGGACCGACGTGAGTATGCCGCCCAGTGCGAGCTCATAGAACTGGTTGGGGGCAGTGTTCGCGAGGTTGTACGCGTCGGCGAGGCGACTTGTCGTGGCGCCTAGGACCCAGGAGGCCACCATGACCTTCACCAGGCCGGTGACCCTCGAGGTGACGGTGCCGGCTGCAAGGATCCCGCTGGACCGGAGCAGACCCTCTCCGGTGTCGCGCTTTCCCCCGGCAGATTCGGGCACCGCATCCGCCTGGGTGGTGTCAGGTTCCACCCGGGACCCCGACACGTCCAGCGCCCGTCCGTTCGCCGCTGTCCTCCGCATCCGTGGACGAAGCGGATTCGGAGCTCCGTAACGAGGAGAGGCGCGGCTCTTCGGTCTCGTGGCGCGCCCACACTTCCTGGGGACTGCCGCCATGGCGCCCCCTCCTTCGCCTCATGGTGTGCACGACCCACCAGAGTGCGAGGAAAGCGAGGGATCCGAACGTCAGGACCAGAGCGACTCTGTTCGCTGCCGTGCTGCGGACGCGGATGCGGCTTTCGGCGAATGTATGGAGGCGGTCGGGCGAGGTCACGCGCATCGTGACCCTGTGCGGACCGGGACCCGAGACCTCGACCGGGAACTCCTCGGTCACGACACGAGGCGGGACCTCGACAACCCGGGAGTTGCCCTCCGGGAACCTCACGGTGGGACTCTCGAGTGTCAGGAGGAGCCGCAGGGTCATGCCGGTCTCGTTCTGGATCGTGACGGGCAGGTCGGCCTCTCGCGATGTCAGACGTACATCCTCGACGGGCTGGACCTGGACTGCGGAGAGCGCCGCGGACGTCCCCTCCTTCACTCGTGCCGGGTATGCGCGCCCTTCGTCGGTTCCGACGAGGGACGTGTCCGGGGCGGTCCGCAGGTCCTCCGACCAGCCCTCGACCTCCCCGTGGCCGTCGACAACCAGCGACTCGAGCAGCCGCAGCTCGGCACCCGCTGCGTCGATGGCCTCGTAGCCCCGGGCCCGTTCCATGGTCGGCGTGGCACCGGGGTTCTCGAGTGGCAGGTCCACGGCGACCCCTCCTTGTGTGGTCGGTTCGGCGGCCGCGACCGCGGAGAGCCCGGAGAGCCTCACATGTGGAGATCGCTGGATGCGGGCGAAGACGTCTTGGACGAGGTCGCTGGGGGGATCCCAGTCGACCGGGGCCAGGAGTATCGGCCCGCGAACCATGTCTGGCGCGTCGAAGTAGATCATCGAGAGGTCTGCCAGGAGCAACTGAGCGGTGCCAGTCGGGGAGCCCTCACGTTCGAGATCCTCCGCAAGGTACGGATCACTGCGCAAACCCCAGACCCCGTCGACCCCCTCGATGGAGAAGGGCCGCGCGAGGCTGAACTTCAACTTCTTGACAGAGACGGCCTCCGGGTCCAAGAGCACGTGGGTGGCCCCTGTGTCGCGGGCTGCAGCCACGGCTGCCTCGGAGACGTTCGGCCCACCCAGGACCCGCAGGTCGCGTCTGACTGGTCGCGCCAGGAGCTTCTCGAGCCCGTCGCGACCCGCCTCCACCTGGTCCCCGAGGATGGCGAGATCGAGGGCGGTCC
>QWHP01000442.1 GCA_021404985.1 Actinobacteria bacterium ATB1 | reverse complement strand
CAGGACACGACGATTCGTAGCCACACCGACAGCCTCACCGCGGACCTCGACCTCACACTGTTCCCGCTCCCACCGGGCGGGATCGGTTTCGACCAGTCGATCATCGAAAACGACTGCGAGGAACCGCAGGAGATCGACGAGAACACGGCACGCGGCAGCGATGGCACGCTCTACCGGATGGTCCTGCTCTGCAGGACCCAGGAGATGCGTTTCTCGCTCGATCCGTTCACGCCGAGCACGCTCCTGCTCGGCACAGCCCTCAGCGCTGTCATACCGAACAACGGGAACAGCGACGCAGGCGACGAGGAGTCCCCACGTTGGACCGTGACCCTCCCAGAGGCACCCGGGTTCGATCCCGAAGGCGACAACTCGTGCGAGTCCGCCTTCGAGGTGCTCACCTATGACATCGGTGACGGCGAGACGCTCGATTGGCCGTCCGGCCACGTATCGTGCACGGTCGATGCCGACATCCAGCCCCAGGCCGACGGGTCGGTCCAGGTGACGCTCACCACGACGCGCAGTGCGACGTCGCTGCCGATCTTCAGCATCGACCCCTTCTTCATCGGCACTGCCACGAGCGGGCCGACGGTCGTCGGCACCACGCGGGCGTGGCTCGACGCATCAGGCCATCCGGCCTTCCACCTCGAGGACGCCGGCGAGGTCGCCGACTTCTCCGCAGCCGCAGTGGCCGACGACGGGGACGGCAACGTCACGCTGAACGCGTGCACGATCGCGCCCTCCTTCGGCTGCGACCCGCTACCCGCCGGACACAGCGTCCGCTGGATCTTCGGTGACGGTCAGATCTCCGACCCGATCACCGGCGACCCGGACGCCTCGGCGGTGACGCACCAGTACCCGGCGGCCCCCGGCACGTACCTGGGGGTGCTCGTCCACTTCGACGACAACTTCGACCCGGAGGACAACGACAACGGCAACGTCGTGGAGAAGCGCTACTTCCGGGTGACCGTTTCCTGAGAATGCCTCCGGCTCCGGTCCTTGCGAGTGCAGAGGGCCGGAGCCGGACTCAGGCGTAGAGGTCGAGGCTGAGCATGCGGATCGCGTTGGTGCGCACGATCTTGCGGACGGTCTCGTCGTCGCACTTGGAGAAGAGCTTCACCGCCGTCTCGATCGAGTGCGGCCACGTGGAGTCGGAGTGCGGGTAGTCCGTCTCGAACGTCACGTTGTCGACCCCGACCTTTTCGAGGCTGTCGAGGCCGTGTTCGTCGTCGAACATGCAGCCGAACACGTGGTCGTAGTAGTAGGTGCTGGGCGGGTTCGGGATCTTGTCGTAGACCATGTTCCAGCCCCTGTTCTCCTCCCAGACCTTGTCGGCCCGCTCGAGGATGTACGGGATCCAGCCGATCTGGCCTTCGCTGTAGGCGACCCTGAGGTTCGGGTGCCTCACGAACACGCCGCTGAAGAGGAAGTCGGCGAGAGAGGCCATGGCGTTGTTGAAGGTCAGGGTCGACCCGACTGCCGGCGGAGCATCCGCGGAGGTGGAGGGCATCTTCGAGGACGACCCGATGTGCATGCAGACAACCGTGTCGGTCTCGGCGCATGCGGCGAAGAAGGGATCCCAGTGGCCGCCCTCGTCGTGCACGCTCGGCAAATCCAGGTAGGGCGGGATCTCGCTGAAGCACACGGCATGCACGCCGCGTGCGGCATTTCTCATTATCTCGGCTGCCGCGAGCACGGGGTCCCAGAGCTGGATGATCACGAGGGGAATGAGACGTCCGTCGCTGCCGCCGCACCACTCCTCCACCATCCAGTCGTTGTATGCCTTCACGCAGAGATCCGCAAGCTCCCTGTCGTCGGCCTCGAGGAACGTCTGGCCGCAGAAGCGCGGGAAGGTCGGAAAGCAGAGCGACGCCTCGACCCCGTTCACGTCCATGTCGGCAAGACGCGCCTTCTGGTCGTAGCAGCCGTCACGCATCTCTTCATAGGTGATCGCCGTGATCTTCACGTCCTCGCGATCGAAGCCGGCGGCGGCGGCGAGGCGCGTGTGGGGGATCTTCTTGTCCTCGTAGAACCACCAGTCGCAGGGCGGACCATCTGTGCCGGGGGCGTGAGTGAACTTCCCTCCCACGAACTCCATCTCACCCAGGGGAGCCCGGACGATCCGTGGACCGATCTCCCTGTGCTTCTCCGGGAGCCTGTCCTGCCATACGTTCGGGGGCTCGATGACATGGTCATCGACGGAGATGATCCTGGGAAAGGAATGAGCGTCCATGCGTCGCAGAATAACTGACGACCCGTCAGATTGCCACGCCTGCAACGTTTTCGGGGTATTCACAGCGAGGAATGGCGAGTTTGCCCGCAGCCTCGCCGGCGGAAGAGGACTGCGACTCCACCTTGTCATCTGACGCCACGTCAGGTATGAACTGCCCGAGAGAGGCCGTTCGCCCACCCGTGGTCGCGCCGGGGAATTCAGAGGAGGGATCGATCGATGCTCGAGGCACGAACGCTCTGGGAGCTGGTCGAGAAGAGGGCTGACACCACGCCGGACGCCGTCTTCCTCGTCGACGAGGAAGAGCGCGAGATGACATTCGGCGAGTACCGGGATGCCGTTGAGACCGCGGCGGCCGGCCTCCACCAGAAGCACGGCGTCGAGGAGGGTACGACCGTCTGCTGGCAGCTC
>QWHP01000441.1 GCA_021404985.1 Actinobacteria bacterium ATB1 | reverse complement strand
TTTCATACATTTGCTTTAGTGCAACCTTTAGCCTAAATTTAACGTCTGATCAATACAATGTATTGATCAGCCAAAACATAGCTCCAACCAAATACATCACCCGATGCCAGTAACCAACCATTTCAAAAAGCCCTTTATCGCCCTGGCCCTTGTGCTTGCCGCCGGGAGCGCCAGCGCACAGCTCATCGTTAGCCAAACCAAGTACACGGTTAACCAGCTTGTGCAGAACATCCTGCTCGGCAACGGTGTGGTGGCGAGCGGCATCACCTATACCGGCGCCGCGAATGCCATCGGCTTTTTCGACGGCATCACCAACGGCACCAATATCGGCCTCGACACCGGCAGCCTCCAGTGCCATCTGGTAGATCGCCGGGTCGGGCTTCTCGACCCCGACACGGCCCGAGACGACCACGGTCGCGAACAGGTCTCCCAGGTCCAGATGGTCCACCAGATCGGCGAGCCACGCCTCCCAGTTCGAGAGGAGCCCGGCCAGGCGCCCGGTCTCGACCACGGATCTCACGGCATCGGCCGCATGCTCAAGCAGACCGTAGGTCTCGAACTCGGTGAACCGGCGGTACAGCATGGAAGGCAACTCGCCGGGCTCGTCCACGGACAGCTCGGACAGCACCTGCGTGTAGAGCCGGTACCAGAACTGCCTCGACAGCGCCTCGTCCAGTGAGAAGGCGCGAGCGTCGGTCTCTGAGACTCGCCTTCCGAACCGTGCCATCTCGCGGTGGAAGATCGCGAACACCTCGTCCTCGGGAACGTCGACTCCGGCTTGCGCGCACACCTCGACGAAATGGTGCTCCCAGGAGGGGCGCGGGGCGATCAACGTCCCGCCCGCGTCGCACAGGACGAGGCGGATCACCGGCCGGGCCGCGCCGGCGGCGGGTCGTCGCCGGCCGCCACTGCTGCGTCCCGGCGGGCGACGAGGTCGTCCCAGACCTCGTCCACGCGGCGCTGCAGGTCCTCGAGCGAACCGTTGTTCCAGATCACGATGTCGGCCTTGGCGATCTTCTCGTCCAGCGACGCCTGCGCCGACATCCTCGCTTCGGCGTCCTCGTGAGCCATGCCGCGGTCGCGCTTCATGCGCTCGACCTGACGTTCCGGGTCGGCGGCGACCACGATGAGGGTTCCCAGCCCCTCCCAGCCGGACTCGACGAGGAGAGCGGCGTCGAGGACGACGACGTTGTCGGTCTCCCGCTCTGCCTCGATCAGCTCGACGATCCGGCGCCCGATGTCCGGATAGAGGATGGCCTTGAGCTTCTTGTTCGCCTCCTCGTCCCCGAAGACGATGCGACCCAGTGCCTCTCGGTCCAGCGTCCCATCGGCGTCGAGCACTTCCCGGCCGAACTCCTCGACGACGGCAGCGAGGCCGGGTGTCCCCGGCTCCACGACCTCACGCGCCACCCTGTCGGCGTCGACGAGGACGGCACCCTTCGCCGCGAGCATGGCCGACACCGTGCTCTTGCCCGCCGCAATCCCGCCGGTAAGCCCTACTTGGTACAAAGCTGCGTCTCTTCCGTGTTTCCTTCGGCTGTTTCCTGCCACCTGCCCTGAATCCCGGGGCACGAACCGCCGATGCACATGTTGGCAACCAGGCGCGCCGGTATCGAAGCCGGCATCGCAGTCGCTATCGGAGAACAAGACCCGATGTCCCAGACACCACACTCGAGCACGATCAGAGAACCGCGGCAGGTTCCCCCTGCCGCGATCGTCTTCCGCTGGGCGTCCGTGATTCTCGCAGCCGGTCTTGCCATCGTCCAGAGCGGACTCTCACCCTTCGAGATCGCAGCCGGGATCCTGTGCGGAATCGCCGTCGGTGCCGCCGGATCCCTCGTCGAGCACTGGGGACTCGACAGGGATCGGGCCGCACCCGTCGCCGTCGGAGTGCAGCTTGCCGCCATCTCGGCCCTGGTCGTGTGGACGGGGGTCTGGAGCAGCCCGTTCCTCGCTCTGTACTTCATCCCCGTCCTGGACGCGGGGTTCCTTCTCGGGCTCCGGCCCGCCTTCGTCGCCGCCTCCGTCGCCACTCTCGTGCCTGCTCTAACGTCGATCACCACTGGCACCGCGGACCTCGCAGACCTGCGTGCCTGGGCGCTGTGGACGTTCACCTGGATGCTCGCCGGCACGGTCTCGGCAGACACACGCGCCCAGGCGTCCGCCCTCGTGACCTGGCAGAGGATCGTGGATGCCGAGCGACGGGAAGCAGAGCTGCGGCTTGCGTCGATCGAGGACGCCAACACGCTCCTCTCGGAGTTGCACGAGATCGCGATGACCCTTCCGGCCACACTCGACTCGGAGGGACTGGTCGAGGCGACCCTTGACCGGGTGCAGGAGCTCTTTCCCACCAAGACCGCTGCTGTCGTCGCCTGTGACGAGAGCAGGTTCCGCATCCTCGGTGCCCGAGGAGCGGCACTGCCGATCGTGCCGATTCCTCGATCGGACGCCACCGCTCCCCTGCGGATCGCAACAGAGCGCCCCGTCGCCGCCGTCCACGTCGAGCGGGGGTCGACGCTCGACCCCTCTGCACGGTCGCTCCTCTACGTCCCGCTGCAGTGCGAGGGAACCACCGTCGGCGTGCTCGCCCTGGAGGACGACGATCCCGAGAGGTTCGGGACCGACGACATCGCCCTGC
>QWHP01000440.1:1670-4313 GCA_021404985.1 Actinobacteria bacterium ATB1 | reverse complement strand
GGGAGGATCAGAACCCCGAGAAAGGGTTCCGCGTGGGACGGCTCACGTTCGAGAACCTCGAACCGCTCTCGCGCTTCCGGATCCGCGTCGGCGGCGCACACCGCATGGATCTCCGATGGGAGGCAACCACTCCGGCTCTCGATTTCGGCGATGAACAGGGCAGCTTCCGGTCCGAGATGGCAGCGGAGCACTTCGAGCAGGCGGGACGGGTGGAGGGCTGGACAGAGTTTCGCGGCCACCGATGCGAGATAAGCGGGACGGGCCAGCGTGACAAGTCCTGGGGACCTCGCGACTGGGGCTCCCTCGAAGGTTGGGATTGGGTGAGCGGCCAGTTCGACGACGGCACGGCCTTCAACGCCACGCGGGTGCGGGGACCGGACGGCGCCGTCATCCCTGCGGGCTTCGTGCACCATGGCGGGACGGCACTCCATCTCACGGACGTCGCGATCCACTACTCCTGGGGGCGCCGTCCTCAACTGCCCGAGTCGGCACGCCTCGTCCTGGCCGACTCCACCGGAGGCGAATGGCACCTGAGTGCGACCGCCCTTGGCCGCTGCCCCCTGGCCCGGAGCGGCGCATGGCTCGAGGAGACACGGAGCCGCTTCGAGCTCGAACGCGGGCCAGCCGGCGTCTCGGTCTCGGGGACCGGTCATGGTGTCATCGAGCACGTCTGGAGACCGAGCCGTCTCGGCCTGGTCCGCCTTCTCCCCGAGTTGTGGCCTCTTGTCAGGGCGATGGTGAGGCCGTGATCCTCGAGATCACACCAGAGACCCCTGAGGATGCCGCCGTCATCGGCGGGAAAGGCTGCGGGATCGTACGGCTCCTCCGTGGCGGGCTTCCCGCACCTCGCACGTGGTGCGTTCCCGCGTCCGGTGATCCGGGTGTCGACCCCGGGACCGAGGCGGACCTGCGTCGCCTGTGGGACGAGCTCACGACCCACGACGAGACCCCGGTGCTCGCCGTGCGGTCCTCGGCGACCGCCGAGGACCTCCAGGATGCCTCGTTTGCCGGCGTCTACAGAACGGTGCTCGGCGTGGCCGACTGCGGATCATTGCTCAGCGCTGTCGAGGAGTGCCGCGCTTCGCTGCACGGCGGTACGGCCTCCGCGTACAGGGCCGAGCACAACCCTGCGCATGATGCGCCGCATGCGCTCATGGCTGTTCTCGTTCAGCGGCTCGTGACACCGGAGGTCTCGGGTGTCATGCTCACGGTGAACCCTTCGCGCCCCTTCGCCGACGAGATCGTCGTCGATGCATCGTACGGCCTCGGGGAGAGCGTCGTGTCCGGACGTGCCGACCCCGACCATCTCGTCCTCGAGAGGACCTCGGGCAAGGTGCGAAGCGAGCGCCTCGGCACGAAAGAGCGCCGACTCGACTGGAATCCCGCAGCCGGCCTCGTCGAAGCTGCCGTGCCCGACGAGGACAGGGCCACCCGTTGCCTCACGGACCGCCAGGTGGCCCTCCTCTGGCAGGCCGCCCGCCGTGTGGCGGACGGGATCGGCCCGCGTCAGGATCTCGAGTGGGCCATCTGTGGCGACGACCTGGTGGTCCTGCAGCAGAGGCCGATCACGGGCCTGCCTCCGGAGAACCCGAAGGTCGTCTGCACGAGAAGGTTCGGCGACGAGTACCTCGCCGAGTACTCGCTACCCCTCGGCTACACGCTCATGGGCCACTGGATCGCCGAGTACACGATGGCAGAGCAGGCGCGGCTCATGGGACGCAGGGACATGGAGGGGATCGAGTCGGTCCTGCGCCACGAGGGCTACTCGTACATGAACGGCGTCTTCATCGCGAAGCTCCTGCAGTGCGTACCGAAGGAGGCCCGAGCGGGGCAGGCAGAGTCGTGGTTCACGCCTCTGTGGATGGAACGGATAATGGCGGAGCCGTTCGTGCTCCGGCACTTCGCCGGCTGGCTACGCGCCCCGTGGCGGGACCCCCGCGGCAGGATGAGGCAGAACGTCGAGGCCCTGGAGAGGCACTGCACCCACATCGAGGAACGCATCCTGCCGAGGCTCTCCCAGGACTACACGGCGTTGGCCACGGCCGAGTGGGAACGCCAGATGGACGAAGTCGAGGAGTTCGGCATCGAGCACTTCCGGGTCATCCGCTGGGGTATGGCCCGCTACAGCCCGCTCCTGCACTCGGTCCTCGCCGACCTGCTCCGGCGTTGGGCGGGTGACGGGGACGGCGCTGTCTACGGGGACGTCATCGGGGGCCTCCCCGAGACACACACAGCGCGCATCAACCGCGAGGTGTGGGAGCTCGGCAGGCTGGCGCGGGCGGACGAGAATCTCGCGGACGCGATCCGGGGGGGGCTTGCTCACGACGAGCTGCGCGCCGCCTTCCCGGACTCCACGCTCTGGCGGGAGCTTGACGCCTTCCTCGGCCGGCACGGTCACCGGTCGGACTCACGTGAGATCTCGCGGCCGCGCTGGTCCGAGACACCGGACGTCTTCGTCGGGTTCCTGCGCGCCCAGCTCCGCGATCCCGACCTGCCGACGGATCCGGCGGAACTGGAGGCGGCGGCGGCGGAGCGAAGCGCGACCGCCCTCGATACTGCGCTCTGCCGCGCGGGCCGAAGCGCCTTCGGGATACTGCGTGTTCGGGTCCTGCGCAGGATCGCCTACTGGACGAGGCTCTTCAC
>QWHP01000440.1:0-1663 GCA_021404985.1 Actinobacteria bacterium ATB1 | reverse complement strand
GCGCTACCACCTGGATTACATCCTCGCCCATCTCCGCAAGCTCGTCCTCGAGCAGGGACGGCGCCTCGCCGAGCAGGGCGTCCTTGGGGCAGTGGAGGACGTGTTCCTCGTCGAGGCCGAGGAGCTCCGCCGCCTCGCCCGGGGAGAGGGTGTCGACGGGCTCGAAGGCAAGGTCGAGGCGCGGAGACGACACTGGATGACGTGGCGGAACCGGCTGCCCGCGACATACCTCTTCGATGGCGTGGAGACCGAGGGTGAGATCGTCGAAGGCGATCCCTGCCCACTGGTCGCGTCGGGCGCGACCGAGGGGGTCGCGGCCGCCCGGGGCCGGGCCACGGGACCCGTGCGTCTCGTGAGGACGATCGAGGATCTCGACGCCGTCGAGCCGGGTGACATCCTCGTCGCGGGGAACATCGACCCAGGCTGGACCCCGGTCTTCCCGCTCCTCGGGGGTGTCGTCACCGAGACGGGGGGGACTTTGAGCCATGGGGCTCTCCTTGCCCGCTAATACGGGATCCCGGCAGTGATGGGCGTGCCGGGTGCGACAGGACGCTGGCTCGCTGGCACGATCCTGACCGTCAACGGGTCGAAGGGCACGGTTGCCGAGACGGACCGGCCGTGATTCGCTCGGAGGATCTACGTGGACGACAGGGTGGCTGACGGCAAGCCCGGTCAGCCTCCGAATCAGGTCCGCGTGTCACCCGCGCTCGAGACAGTGTGGTAGCGCCCGCTCGGGCGATCAGGAGTCCGGGAGGTCGTAGCGCTCGACGACGGGACCGTCCTCGCCGACGGACGCGAGGAAGACGTGCCCTGCTTTCGCGGCCATTTGGACAGGATCGCCCGCACCCAGTGAGAAACTCTGCACCTCACCGTCGTGATCCTCGGACGTGTCGATCACGACGACCCTCTCACCTCCACCGCCACCTTCGCTGTCCCCGGCGACTTCGAGGTAGCCGATGTCACCGTCGGCAGCGAAGAGACCGGGAAAGGAGTCCTCCCGTGCGAGTCCGGGTTCCGATTCGACCTCTCCCGTTGCAGCGTCGAGGACCACGACAGGCGGGTCACCGGAACGCGCGATCCAGATGTGGCCCCCTGTGCCCACGAGGCAGGGTGACGGGCCGGTCTCCTGTGGACGGCCGACTCCCGGAAGCTTCACCTGCTTCAGGATCTCACCCGTCGTCGGGTCGAACATCGTCGCAGCCGAGACCTTCTGCAACATCCATACGACGCCCGAGTCCGCCACGAGGGAGTCGACCCTCGTCAAGGCCTTCATGATCCGCTTCTGCGAGCCTGTCTCGGGATTCACCGTGAGGATCTCGCCGTCGTCCATCGAGACCCAGACGAGATCCTCGACCGCGATGTCGAGGATCTCGGTGCCGAACGCGACCTCGATCGGTAGTACCCGGTCGGGTTCGCCGGTTTCCGAGTCGACCTCGACGACCTGCTTGCCCTCCGGTCCCGACACCCCGATCCACACTGCGCCGGTGTCGGAGACGTCCATCGCCGCCGGCCCCGGGTCCGACGTCTCGACGCTCGATTCGAGCTCGCCCGAGTCCGCCGACAGGCGTGACAGCAGGCCGCTCGAAGAAACCCAGACAGAGTCGTCCGTGACAGCGATGCGACAATTCAATGACATTCGCCGGCTCATGTCGAGGGCTTCCTT
>QWHP01000017.1 GCA_021404985.1 Actinobacteria bacterium ATB1 | reverse complement strand
CGGGCCTGGAGGAGTGCCGCACGGCCTCGCGCTCTGTCGAACAACTCGGGCCAGCTCGACTTCTCGACGACCCCGTCACCGTCCCAGAACGTCACCGAGGACGACGCGGCGCCTCCGGAGACCTCTTCGAAGCGGTCCAGAAGATTGGCTTTCAACTCCACCCCCGGGGGCTGGGTGCTGCCGGGCAGGGCAGGACTGGGAATCGCCTTGTCAGACCCCGAAGTCTGCACGCTGGTTACCAGGATGCGACGGATTTCCCGGGGTGCCGGGGAACTACGATTCCGTCATGGCAGTTCTTCCGATACGCATATTCGGGGACCCCGTCCTCCGCGAGCGCGGCAGGCCGGTCACCGACTTCGGGCCCGACCTCGCCGCTCTGGTCGACGACATGGTCGAGACGATGTACGCAGCGAGCGGAGCCGGCCTGGCGGCACCGCAGGTCGGTGTGCTCCAGAGGCTTTTCGTCTACGACGTGGGGGAAGGACCCGAGGTCGTCTGCAACCCGGAGCTCTCCGATTTCGCCGGCACATGGACGTACGAGGAAGGCTGTCTGTCCCTGCCGGGTGTGTACGTCGAGATCGAACGTCCCCGGGAGGTGACCTGCCGTTTCCAGGACGTGGACGGGAACTCGCGCGAGGTGAGGGCAGAAGACCTGCTCGGCCGGGTCTTCCAACACGAGACCGACCACTGCGACGGTGTCTGGTTCATCGATCGTGCGGACAAGGAGCACCGTCGGGAGGCCCTGCGAGAGTTCAGGCAACGCTTCGGGGACGGGACCACGCAGTGGCTCCCGGACCCCAGCGACGGAAAGCGTGTCCGTGCCGACGTGACTCTCTGATGAGAGTCGTCTTCCTGGGCACCCCCACGCTCGCGATTCCGGCACTGGACACGCTCGTCGAGTCCCAGCACGAGGTTCTCGCCGTGCTGACGCGCCCCGACAAACCCGCGGGCAGGAGCAGGGTGCCCAGCCCGCCCCCGATCAAGGGCCGCGCGCTCGATCTCGGCCTGCCTGTGTGGCAGCCGCCGAAGGCCCGAGAGGCGATCGACGAGATCCACGATGCACGCGCGGATGTCCTCGCTGTCGTTGCATACGGAGGCTGGCTCCCGCCACCCGTGCTCGAGGCCACTGAGCAGGGTTGCGTGAACGTGCACCCGTCCCTCCTGCCGAGGTGGAGAGGAGCCGCTCCGATCGAGCGGGCGATCATCGCCGGAGACGAGACGACCGGGGTGAGCACCATGCAGATCGACGAGGGGCTCGACACGGGGCCACTCTACCTACAGCAGGAGTGTCCCGTGGGGCGAACCGAGACCGCGGGAGAGCTGGCGGCAAGGCTCGCCGGGCTCGGCGCCGGCCTGCTGGTCCGGACTCTCGACGGCCTGGAGGACGGGTCCCTCACGGCGACTCCTCAGAGCGAAGAGGGCGTGACGTACGCAGAGAAGCTGACACCTGGCGAGTGCGAGGTCGATTGGGCCGCTCCGGCGGAGGTCGTGGACGGCCTGATACGCGGGTCGAATCCGCGCCCCGGTGCGTGGACCATGCTCGGCGGCCGCAGGATCAAGCTCTGGCGATCGAGGCTGGCGTCGAGCGTGGTGAGCGTCCGGGGTGGGACACCGGGCGAGGTCCTGTCCACTTCCCCGCTTGTCGTGTCGTGCGCTTCCGGTGCGGTCGAGCTCCTCGAGGTCCAGCCGGACGGCAAGTCCAGAATGAGTGCCGAGGCGTTCTGCCGCGGCCACGACGTCGGTGGTGAGCGAATGGGGGCCTGTTGACGGGCGGGTAATCTCGAATCGATGGTCAAGATCGCGCCCTCAATCCTCTCTGCCGACTTCGCACACCTCGCCACCGATGTCGCATCCGTCGAGGACGAGGCGGACCTCATCCACGTCGACGTCATGGATGCCCACTTCGTCCCGAACCTGACAATCGGGCCACCAGTGGTGGCGAGCCTTCGCAGGGTGACCTCGCTCCCCCTCGACTGCCACCTCATGATCTCCGATCCCGGCAGCTACGTCGACACCTTCGCCGAAGCGGGGGCCGACTCCGTGACCGTCCATGTGGAGGCCGTACCCGATCCCGCAGCACTCTTCGGTCGGTTCGACGACCTCGGGTTGGGTCGCGGCCTCTCACTGAACCCCGACACGCCGTTCGAAGCCGTCGAACCACATCTCGACAGCGTCGATCTCGTCCTCGTCATGACCGTGCAGCCGGGATTCGGAGGGCAGTCCTTCCGCGACGACGTGCTCTCCAAGATCGAGAAATGCGCCGAGCATGTGCGTCGCCACGACCTTCCGGCGGAGATCGAGGTCGACGGAGGTATCTCGGCCGAGACTGCGGCGCGGGTCGTGAGCGCAGGCGGGAGCATGCTCGTGGCCGGATCGGCCGTCTTCGGCGCGTCCGATCCGGCGGCTGCGGCCGCCGAGATCAGGAGATCGGGGGAGGAGGCGGGCAGCGGGGCAGCGCCCCTTAAAGGTCGCGGTTCCGGCCTGCCGATCAAGCGGCAACGGACGGCATCATGTGGTTGACTGAGATCTGTGAGTGACGACACCAAGGGCCAGGCGCAAGACGCGCTGACGCTCGCATTCGAGCGCGAAAGAGTTCTGATAGTCGACGACGACATCGACATCTGCAGGTACGTGCAGGTGAACCTCGTGCTCGACGGGTACGTCGTCGACATCGCCAACGATGGCGAGGACGGGCTCCGTATGGCGATAGATCTCCAGCCCGATCTCGTGCTCCTCGACGTGATGATGCCGGGCCTCGATGGCACCGAGGTGTGCCGGCGGATGCGGGAGGACCCCCGCACCCTTAACACCCCCATCATCTTCTTGACGGCCAAGTCCCAGTCGACGGACAAGATCGCTGGCCTTTCGGCGGGAGCCGACGACTACATCGCCAAGCCTTTCGACCCCCCGGAGTTGACGGCCAGGGTGCGCTCGGCGCTGAGGCGCAACAAGGCGATGCGGGACGTCTCGCCATTGACGGGTCTACCCGGCAACACGTCCGTCTCCGCAGAGCTCGAGAGGCGGGTCCTCGACCGTACGACCCCCTTCTCGGTCTGCTGGTGTGATCTCGACCACTTCAAGGCCTTCAACGACCACTACGGCTTCCTTCGCGGCGACGAGGCGATCCAGCTCACCGCCCGGGTCCTGACGTCCGCCCTCGACGCACACCCGTGGCCGCACAACATGGCCGGGCACATCGGTGGCGACGACTTCGTGCTGGTGTGCGATCCGACACAGGTCGAGAGCCTCTGCAAGATGGCGACGGACGCGTTCGACGAGCGAGTGCTCGACCTCTACGACCCGGAGGACATCGCCCAGGGGTACATCGAGGTGACCAACCGCCGGGGCGAGTCCGGGCGTTTCGCGGTCATGGCGCTCTCGATCGGCGTCGCCACTTCCCTGACAAGGTCGTTCAACTCGCGGACCGAGTTGTCCGAAGTTGCTACTGAGATGAAGGCGTTCGCGAAGGCGCGGCCCGGTTCCGCGTACGAGATCGACCGGCGCAAGGGCTGAAGCCCGGCGTTACGCCTACATCTGCGGAGCGAACGTCCGATGGGATCCCGAGACCCTCGGACGAGGAGGCGACCGTGACGCGCGTAATGGTCATCGACGACGACAGGGACATCCGGTTCGTGATCCGGATGAACCTCGAGGCCGAGGGATTCGACATCATCGAGTGCGCCGACGGATTCTCCGCGCTCGAGGCAGTCCAGACGGAACGACCCGACATCATCGTCTGCGACATCATGATGCCGGGCTTGGACGGGTACGGGGTGCTCGAGGAGCTGCGTTCGCGTCCGGGAACCGCAACAATCCCTGTCGTGTTCCTCAGTGCTAAGGGAAGTGACAGGGAGATCTGGACGGGCTGGCAGGCCGGGGCGGACTACTACCTGACGAAACCCTTCGATCCCGAGGAGCTCCTCGCGTTCGTGCGTTACATCGAGGAGACACAGGTCGCCACCCTGCGTGCCCACGTCGAAGACGCAGACCGACCTGAGATCTGACTGGTTCGCCCGGGCTCTCAGGTCTGGCATGAGGCGCAAAAGTAGGCGGATGACGCTCCCGTCTTCGCGCGGCGGACAGGCGCGCCGCAACGCGGGCACGGCTCGTCCTCGCGCTGGTAGACGGCGAGCCTCACCGCGAACCACCCCGGGTCCCCGGACGCGTTCACGTACAGACCGTCGCGGGTCGAGGTTCCCCCGGCATCGAGGGCACGTCCCATGACATGGCGGATGGCGCTCGCGAGTCGTCTGCTCTCGTCGGGACCGAGGCTCCCCGCAGGTCTGTCCCAGGCGAGTCCCGCTCTCCACAGGGCCTCGTCCGCGTACATGTTCCCGATGCCGGCCACGACTTGCTGGTTGCAGAGAGCGGCCTTGAGCATGCCGCGCCGGCCAGCGAGCCTCTTGCGCAGCTCTGCCACCCGGATCGTGTCGGCTTCGGGCCCCAGACGGTCGTCGAGGAGCTCGAGATCCGTGTCGGTCCACGAGAGGAGCTCTCCGAAGCGCCTCCGGTCGACGAAGTCGACGCGAGCTCCTCCCTCGAACTCGAGGACTGCACGTCTTGGATCGTCCCCGCCGTCGTCGAGCAGCAGGCGTCCGCTCATGCGGAGGTGGAGGACGAGATGCGGGCCGTGTCGCATCTTCGCGAAGAGCCACTTGCCACGGCGTCCCAACGCCAGCACCTCGCTACCCACGAGGGTGTCGACTGGCAGGGGAGAACGCGCGACCAGCCGTTCGTCCAGCACCTCCAGGCGAGTCAGGCGTCGCCCCTCGATGTGCGGGGCGAGGCCCAGCCTCACGGTCTCGACTTCGGGCCGTTCAGTCACGGCTGCACCGTAGCCCGAGAAGTCACCGTCTGTGATCGCGTTCGCGCAGGCTCACTAGGATTCCGATGGCACCCGTTTCCCAGAAAGGTGATCTTGCGCAGTGGCCAACGACACGACTGCCGTCGACGAACGCCCCCCTGGCCGCCCCGTCCGGAGACTCGAGAACGTGGTGGTGCGTTTCGCGGGTGACTCCGGTGACGGGATGCAGCTCACCGGCGACCGCTTCACCCTCGCTTCGGCGGTCTTCGGCAACGACCTGGTGACCTTCCCGAACTTCCCCGCCGAGATCCGGGCTCCCGCTGGAACGCTCGCCGGGGTGTCGTCGTTCCAGGTCCACTTCAGCGACTACGACATCCACACCCCGGGCGATGCACCCAACGTCCTCGTGGCCATGAACCCGGCGGCGCTGAGAGCGAACATCGACGATCTCGCTCCGGGCAGCACGGTCATCGTCAACAGTGATGCGTTCGAAGAGCGGAATCTCCACAAGGCGGGTTACGAGACCAACCCACTCGAGGACGGATCGCTCGAGGCCTATCAGGTTTACCCGGTGCCGATGACTTCGCTTACGGTGGAGGTCGCCAAGGACGTGGGAGCCAAACCGAGAGAAGCCGAGAGATCGAAGAACTTCTTCGCGCTCGGCCTCGTGTCGTGGATGTACTCGCGTCCGATCGAGCCGACGGTCGCCTGGAACGAGGAGAAGTTCGGCAAGAACAGGACGGTCGCCGAATCGAACCTCGCCGCGCTCAAGGCCGGGTGGAACTTCGGCGAGACGGCCGAAGTCTTCGCAGCCCGCTTCGAAGTCGAGCCCGCGCACCTCGCGGCCGGGGAATACAGGTCGATCAATGGAAACACAGCGACCGCCTACGGGATCATCACGGCGGGGCAGTTGGCCGGTATCCCGGTGTTCCTCGCCAGCTACCCGATCACACCCGCCAGCGACATCCTGCACGAGCTGGCCCGCCACAAGAACTTCGGAGTCCGGACGATGCAGGCCGAGGACGAGATCGCTGCCGCCGGGGCGGCCCTCGGTGCGGCGTTCGGAGGACACCTGGCGGTAACGACGACCAGCGGCCCCGGACTCGACCTCAAGTCAGAGACACTCGGGCTTGCTGTTCAGCTCGAGATGCCGCTGCTCGTCGTCGACGTGCAGCGCGGGGGTCCCTCGACAGGGCTTCCGACGAAGACCGAGCAGGCCGATCTTCTCGCGGCGATGTTCGGTCGGCACGGTGAGTCGCCGATCCCTGTCGTCGCCGCCCGGACACCCGGGGACTGCTTCTCCGCCGTGATCGAGGCCGCGAGGATCGCTGTGGAGCACATGACGCCTGTGATCTTTCTCACGGACGGGTACCTGGCCAACGGTAGCGAGCCCTGGATGATCCCCGATCCCGAGGAGTTCGAGCCGTTCCCGGTGAGCTTTGCCACAGAGCCTAACGGGCCTGACGGCAGCTTCCTGCCCTACCTGCGCGACGACCGCCTCGTCAGGCCCTGGGGCCTGCCGGGTACGGCCGGTCTCGAACACCGCATCGGAGGGCTCGAACACGAGGACGTAACAGGGAACGTCAGCTATGTCCCGGAGAACCACGACTACATGATCCGCATCCGTGCGGCGAAGATCGAGCGAATAGCCGACGACATCCCTCTCGTCGAGGTCGAAGGCGATCCGGATGCCGACATCCTCGTCGTGGGTTGGGGCTCCACATACGGGGCCATCAAGGCAGGACTGACCCAGGCTCGGGAGGAGGGCGTGCAGTCAGCGCAGGTCCACCTGCGTCATCTGAACCCCTTCCCCTCCAACCTGGCGGAGGTCCTGGAGCGCTACGAAGTCGTGCTGGTCCCCGAGATGAACACTGGGCAACTGGCGAGCCTGTTGCGCAGCAGGTTCCTCGTCGACGCACGGACCCTCTCGAAGATGCAAGGGGTCCCCTTCACGGCGGGCGAGATCGCGAGCGAGGTCGAGAAGCTGGCAAAGGAAAGACCATGACAGAGGCGACGAAGGAGAGCACCGCTCTCACCCGAAAGGATTTCCAGACGGACCAGGAGGTCCGTTGGTGCCCCGGGTGCGGCGACTACACGATCCTCGCCTCCGTGCAGAACTTCCTCGTCGAGGCCGGCGCGCAGCCCGAGAAGACGGTCTTCATCAGCGGGATCGGCTGCTCGAGCCGGTTCCCCTACTACATGAACACCTATGGGATGCACGGCATCCACGGTCGTGCCCCGGCGATCGCAACCGGCCTCGCTGCAGCGCGACCCGATCTCGACGTCTGGGTGATCACGGGTGACGGCGACGCTCTCTCTATCGGCGGGAACCACTTCATTCATGCGCTCAGGCGGAACGTCGATCTCAAGATCCTGCTCTTCAACAACCAGATCTACGGTCTCACCAAAGGCCAATATTCGCCCACGAGCGAGGAGGGCAAGGTCACCAAGTCGACCCCGTTCGGCTCGATCGACCACCCGTTCAATCCGATCAGCCTCGCACTCGGAGCGGAGGCGACGTTCGTGGCCCGCACCCTCGACAGCGACCGGCCCCACACCGCCGAAGTCCTGAGAGCTGCGCACGCACATCGGGGGGCAGCGTTCGTGGAGATCTGGCAGAACTGCAACGTCTTCAACGACAAGGCGTTCGAACTCGTCACCGGGAAAGCGACCCGGGACCAGAATCAGATCCGCCTGCGGCCGGGGGAGCCCTTGAGGTTCGGACCCGAAAACGAGAAGGGCATCGTGTTCACGTCTCACGGGCGTGCCGAGATCGTCGTCGTCGCCGAGGTCGGCCAGGATGCGATCGCCGTCCACGACGCGCACCGCGACGACCCGTCTTTGGCGTTCTCCCTCTCCAGGCTCTCGTCCGGTCCGTACGGGCCGACGCCGATCGGGATCTTCCGTCAGGTCGAGAGACCGACGTACGACGAGCAGATGGCCCAGCAGCTCGCTGCCGCACAGGAACGAGGCGGACCCGGCGATCTCGCTGCTCTCTATCGGACAGGTGGTACGTGGACGGTGGAGGCCTGAACCTCCCCATGACCGACCAGGGGACGGGGCTGGGGAACTTCGTTCCACCCACAGCTCCCTCCCGGTCCTCGCGGAGAACCGTGTGGATTGCCTACGTCGTTGCCATCTGCGGAATTGCACTCGGCGTCTGGGGTTTCTGGCTGGCGTTCCAGTGGCAGGAGCGCGCCGAGAGGGCGGAGGACGAGTACAGGACCGTAGCCGAGCAGCTCGGACTCAGCGAGTCCGACAATCAGGCACTCGTCCAGACCCAGCAGGAGCTCGCGGCCGAGAAGGCTTCGATCGAGGACGAACGGATCGCTCTCGAGAAGCAGAAGACGCTTCTCGAACAACAGGGTGAAGAGCTCGCCTCGACGCTGGACCTCGTGGCCCAAGTCGCCCGGAAGTACAACGAGTGCTCACAGGGGTATTCCGAGGTGATCGACGCGCTGGCCGGCGACAACGTGACGAATGCCACTGTGCAGACGGCGAATCTGGCCGACGCAGCGTGCAGTGAGGCCGACCGACTGGCGCAGCGTCTCAGATGAGGAGCCGTTGGGGGGCCACCCTTGTCGCCCCAGCCTGCGCGATCATGCTCCTCGGCGCCTGCTCCGTGGTACGGCCGGATGTGGGAGCCCCCGACTACGGCGAGACCTCGGTCGCTGCCGCGTCGAACGAGCGCAAGGCAGAACAGGCCACGGTCCGGATCCGCAACCTCGGCTGCGGCGCGATCTCGGTCGGATCGGGTGTCGTGATCGCGCCGAAGCGGCTCCTCACGAACGCGCACGTGATCGCGGGAGCCGAGCGCCTCGAGGTCAACCTCTGGGACGGAACGACAGTCGAAGCACGAGTCGTGGGAGCCTCCGTCGGCGGTGACCTTGCCACGGTCGAGGTCGCCGAAGATCTGACCGTGAACGATTCGGCCGTGGTCGCCTTCTCCCCCTCGGATCCCGAGGTGGGGCAGCCGCTTATGGTGTTCGGCTTCCCCGAAGGCGGGAGGTTCCGCATCTCACGCGGGGAACTCGTCGGGTACCAGGACATCGACGGTCAGAGATCGATGGTCCTGTCGAACCGTGTCGAGCAGGGAAACTCGGGGGGGCCGGTCTTCGACACCGAGGCCCGGGTCGCCGGAGTCGTGCGTGCGAAGTTCGTGGAGTCGGGCGAAGCGATCGCCATTCCCGCCACGTCCGTTCAGGGCCTCCTGGCGGGCGCTGCCTCATCCGGTCCGGTTCCGCCCTGCGGTGCCTTCTGATCCTCCCTCACGGCGCTTCGAGATGCAGGCGGACGACAGCGAAGAAGTCCGCCGGTTCGGTGCCCGCGAGGACCTCGACGTGGATGTGGTCGGTGTGGGGGTTCGGACCGTGATACCTGCGCACGTCCGCCCTCCCGCTCCGCCAGATGGACTGTCGCCAGATCACGAGCTGCACCTGTAGGTCACGAGCGTGCGCCAGGAGCCAGTTCGCGATCAGATCCCCCTTGGCCCCTTCGACCATCACGTCGAGCGCACGGCCGCTCGCGTGGACCGACAGTTTACCCGGGTCGGCTGTGTTGGCCCGGCAGGCGTACCCGCCCACGTCGCGCACTCGGAAGTCGCGCTGGATCACGCGGCGCAGGGCGGCGGCACCGGGAGTCAAGGCCCCGGTGCAGACGGGAGCCGGGCCGTCGTACCTGTCGGGCGTGGCGGCGGCCCGGGAGAGGACACTCGGGGGCGGTTGCCAGGCATCTGTCGCGCCAGCCGCTCCGGCAAGGGTGAGTCCGGGCGTACCGATCACGAGGGCCAAGGCGGTGAGGACGAGAACCGGGGTCGACGGGGGGGTGTTGACATAGGGACGCATCGGAGGCCTCCTCGACTGGAACCGGGGAGGCCCGATGTCGACGAGGGGCCACGACTCGATGTCTCCGACAGAATAGGCGGGGGAACCTCCTTGCGGGGCTGCAGGGACTCCACACTCGGCAATGGCACGAACGGCCCATACGCCGTCAAGCCTTACGGCCCATGCGCCGATGCCTCAATCGTGGGAAGACCTGAAGATCTCAGCCGTGCGGATCAGCCTGTTGGGAAAAGTCTGGGGCGTCGCTCGTTCCTCAGGACGGCTGGACGCAGCCTGGCCGCGGTCGGAGCGGCTCCGCTGGCGGGCGCGGGCATTCTCGAGCAGTGCGAAGGGGACCCCGGGCCCTGGGGACTCCCGACCACGACCACCGCGACTACGACGACGACGACCACTCTGGCCCCCCGGCAGCCCCTGACCGGGTACAACCTCTTCTCGCTCGCGGTGGAGCGGGCCGATGCGGTCCAGGGTGTGATCGACATGCGTCCCGGGATCGTCCGCTGGTTCGTCGAGTGGGACCGCTACCAGTCCTCGGGTCCCAGGCCTGTCAGCTGGGAGAGGTCTATGCCGTGGCTGCGGGCTCTCGGGGACGTCGGGTCGAAGCTCTATGTGCAATTCTGGGTCCAGCATGCCGTGCCGGAGTGGGCGCGCATGGAGTTCAGCAGGAACATCCCGAGGCCTGGCACATTTGAGGCGTTCGTCGACGGCCTCGAGGATGCGGTGTCGGACGTCGGCCTCGATGTCATTTGGGGCATGTACAACGAGGCCGACCTGCGGTTCGGCCTGCGCAACCTGGACGGGTCACTGGACACGAGTCCCGGCCCCACCGAGAACTATCACCAGCCCTGGGCATGGAGCGCTTCAGACCCCTTCCGTGGGTACGCGCTCTGGACTGGTGGCCTCGGGGAGCACTGGGAGCGCCTGTACGCCCAGGGGTCGCGGACCTACACCACCAGCGGCACGATCAACAGGGCGTGGATCGAGAGTACGGCACCGCACTGCGACATCATCGACATCCACCTCTACATGGTGGGACGAGATGTCAGCTATTACCTGTCGCGTGTCCGTGACCAGATCGCGATCTGGGATGCCGTGCGGCCGGGACTTCCCTTCCTCATCGGCGAGATCGCGTCTGCGTCCTCGCCGGACCACCCGGGCCTGCCGAACAACACGCCCCAGGAAAAGGGGCTCATCAGGGAACGGCATGCGGCTCTCGCCCGCGAGTGGGGAGAACGCTATCAGGGGATGTTGAGCCTGTCAGAAGGCCAGCCCTGGAACGACACGGTGGGGTGGTGGGAGGCCTGAAACGGCGATTCTGACAGAAGCCCCCCGGAAATGGGCGATAATTGTTCAGATGTCGAATGCCTCCGAGCCCCGGCCGGGGTCGGCCACCTCGCTGCTCCGGCGGTACACGTTCGGTGCCGTTGCCGCGTTCGGATTGGTCGGCCTGCTTCTCTACCTCCTCCTAACCCGCGCGGCCCAAGGCGAGATCAACCAACGTGCCCTGTCCTTCGCCAACATCATCTCGTCCGCCATCACCAGTTCGGATGCGATCAAACCCGAGCACCTCGAGACGGGACTCTCGATCGACGAGCTTCTCCCTCTCTGGCAGGTGGCAGGGGGAGTCAACGTGGAAGCAGTCGACGACTGGGAGGCGGTGCGCATCGTTTCGTCCGACGGCCTCATCGTGGTCGCAGATCAGGTCGGAGCGATCGGAGCGCGCGTCGACGTCGGCGAAGGGATAGCGTCGGCGTCCTCCGGCGAGACCTTCCAGGTCGTTTCCGACGCCGAGGACGACCCTCTCGGCGGCCTGTCACCCGGGCGCAAGTTGGTCACCTACGTGCCGTTCCGGCTCGGGGGCAAGCCGGTGGGAGCGGTGCAGCTCGTCCAGGACGTCGACCGGCAGGACTCGATCGTCCTCGGTCGCGTGCTCAGCCAGCTCGCGATAGTCGGCATCGGTCTCGTGTTCCTCTATCTGGGCCTCTTCCTGGTCGTGAGACGAGCGTCACGGGTCCAGAAGGAACAGGACAAGCGGGCGACCCAGCTCCTAGAAAGGGAGCGCGAACAGGTGGCACGCCTGCAGGAGATCGACTCGGCCAAGGACGACCTCCTGGCCTTCTCCGCACACGAGTTCCGGACGCCCCTCACCTCGCTCCTCGGTTTCGCCCAGACGCTGGAGGCGAGGCGGCGCGAGCTGAGCGACGACCGCGTCGACGAGTACCTCCACACCATCGTCCGGCAGGCACGAAGGCTGCAACGGGTCGCAGACGACTTCCTGGATGTCGCGGCGATCGAGGCCGGGCGGCTCGAAGTGATCCTCTCGCCGACACCCCTGAACGCGCTGCTCAGCGACGTCGTCAGGGAGTTCGGGGCGCCGGTGCTCCTGGATACGTCCCTTGAGGACACTGCAAGGGTGAGCGCCGACCGGGAACGCCTCGAGCAGGTGCTGACGAACTTGATCCGCAACGGTCTCCACCACGGCCCACCGTACGGCACAGTCATCGTGACGGCGAGAAGAGTCGGCGACAACTGCCGGATAGCCGTGATCGACGAGGGAGACGAGTTCACCGAGGAGGACGCGAAGCGGTGCTTCGGGAAGTTCGCCCGAGGGGCAGGACGATCGAGGGGCTCGGGTCTGGGCCTCTTCCTCGCCAGGCACCTGGTCGAGGCACATGGAGGCAGCCTTGAATTCGACGAGTACGCGCCCACGACGACTTTCGTCGTCACGCTCCCCCTGCTCGAGCGGCTCGACGGAGGGCACGCTACCGCCGTTGTAGGCAGAAGGCGTACTGCCGCGATCGGCGATGGTGACGGCGACGAGGACATTCCGGTGCCGACCGGCAATACTGCCGAGAGAAGATGAGCGTCACACCCCCGAAGATCCATCTGAAGGACGGCGCGCCTGCTCGCCCACCTCCCACGGGCACGACGCGGCAGAGGCCGGACCGGCTGCCCTCGCCCGTGCTCACGACGGAGTACCGCCAAACCCGCCTGCGGCTACCGCATCGTTCGCGGGGCCCGAAACGCCCGCGTGGCGAGAAGGGAAGGCGGCGGTCGAGGTGGCGTTTGCTCAGGTGGTTGATCTTGTTGCCTGCCCTCGTGGTCGTCGGGGCGCTCCTCTTCGGCTGGGTGCAGTGGAACCGGATTCCCCGAACGGAGGAGCTGGCAGATCTCCCTCCTCCGGGAGCGGTGGAGACCATCCTGCTCGTGGGGAGCGACACACGGTCCGGCCTGCAAGGTGACGAAGCCCAGTTCGGCGGGTCCTCGGTCGAGGGCCAGCGCGCCGACACCATCGTCCTGATGGTCATGCCACCTGGCAGGCAGAAGGCCACGATGCTCTCGATACCACGCGACCTGAGGGTGGACGTTCCCGGAAGAGGGGTTGGCAAGATCAATGGTGCCTTCAATGGCGGTCCGCAGACCATGGTCGCGGCGGTCGAGAAGGCGACGGGACTCACAGTGAACCACTACATCGAGGTCAATTTCGACGGCTTCCGCGAGCTCTCCACAGCCGTCGGCGGAGTCGAGGTCTGCGTGGACACGCCCGTCCGTGACAAGTTCAGCGGGCTGGACCTCGCGGCAGGGTGCCACCTCCTCCAGGGCGATCCCGCACTCGCCTGGGTACGCGCACGGCATCTCGAGAAGTTCGAGAACGGCCGGTGGCGACCCGACCCGACAGGCGACTTCGGCCGAATGCAGCGCCAGCAGGAGTTCCTACAAAAGCTCATGGGGAAGATGGGTTCCCCCGGCTCGTTGCCGAGGCTCCCTTCGATCAGCTCAGCCGGCCAGAAGGCGTTCACCATAGACCGGGGGTTCAGCTACTGGCATGCTCTGCGATTGGCGACCAGGTTCGCGCCCACGCCGTCCTCCAAGATCCAGTTCATGACGCTGCCCTCGGAGGCCAGGACGATCAGCGGTGTCTCATACGTCGTGCCGACCCAGCCGGCCGCGGAGGACCTCCTGAGTCTGCTTCGGTCCGGCGAAGTTCCGTCGACACAGCCGTGAAGGGCGCGGAGGGAGCCGGATCAGTTCCCTCTGGAGAGGTAGCTGTCGAGGGCTTTCGCCGTTCCCTCCAGGTTCGGCTTGACGAGGTTCACGATGAACTTCTCGAGTGACGGCGCCGCCCTTCGGCTGACCATGTTGGGGATGCCCGGGAAGTTGTGAAGATCGAGGTCGAGGTGCCCCTCGATGACCAACAGCGTCCTGTCCCCCGGCCTCTCGTGGTAGGTGTTGCGTCCCGCGATGTCGACCCTTTCCGTGAGGAAGGAAGGTTCCATGCGCCATGCGCAGGACCAGTCGTTCTCGTCCCACGTCGCGTAGTCGTGCCAACTCAAGCCATCGCCCGGTATGAAAGGACGGGCGACCCTGGGCACAGCGGCGCTCGCATACCAGACGTTGATGAAGTTGACAACCCCGCCGTCTGCGTCCTTTCGCTCGAGGATCTCGACCTTGTCGACGTTCGGCATCGAGTCGACGACCTCG
>QWHP01000016.1 GCA_021404985.1 Actinobacteria bacterium ATB1 | reverse complement strand
CGATGCGCGAGACGAGTTCCTTGGGGGAGAAGGGCTTGATCACGTAGTCGTCGGCACCCGCCCGGAAGCCCGCCTCGACGTCGGCCTCCCTTCCCCTGGCGGTCAACAGCAGGATGCGTGTCTTGCCCGAGCCCTCCGACGTCAGTTCCTGGCAAACGGTGAGGCCGTCGACATGGGGCATCATGATGTCGAGAACAGCGACGTCCGGCTTGCGGACATGTGCTTGGGCGAGGGCGTCACGTCCGTTCTCGGCTGTCACGACCTCGTGGCCGTTCTGCTCGAGTTTGAACTTCGTGAGTTGGCGCATGTCCGGGTCGTCGTCAGCAATGAGGATGCGAGCCATTTGACTCCCGTTTGTGGCCTCTGACTGGTTGTCGACAGCCGAGGCGCGTCTATTGAACGTTCTGTCAGAGCCCCGCCGACGCCGCCTCCGGAGTGAACGTGTCCAAGACGGATTCGACCTCGGTCGCAGCGGTGGATGCCGCCTGCCAGACCGACATGCCCGGACTCAGCCGGGCTCTGACCGTATGGGTGGCGAGTCGGGGTTCGGACACGACACCTCTGAACACAGGCCGTTGTTCGAGAGCTGCAGCGAGCTCTTCGCGGACGAGCTCGAGAGAGCCTTCAGGGGCAGCGGAGAGGACGAACACCAGTCCCGTCTCGGACGCACCGGGAACTCCCTGGATCACACTGTCAGTGGATGCGACCATCGCCTTCAGGGTCCTGGCGCACTCGCGGGTGACCGACTTGCGCGTCATCTCCTCGAGGCCAGAAGCGGGCCCGAATAGCTCGACGACGAGGAACGAGAGCACGGTCGTGTCCGACGAGCAGTCGATCATGGGGCTCAGCATCTCGGGCAGCGAGAAGACCGGCAGCGTGAAGCAGAACGTCGCACCTTCACCGGGGCGGTTCTGCACCCAGAGCCGTCCCCCCTGGCGCTGCACGAGATCCCGTGAAAGCGCGAGGCCGAGACCGAGACCCTGGCGAGATGTCGGCCGCGCAGTCGAAGTCCGCGTGAACAGCTCGAAGACATGTGCCAGCGTCTCCGGTGGAACGCCCGGCCCCTCGTCGGAGATCGCCGTCCGTACGAAGCCGGGATCGTCTGCGGCGAATTCGATCCGGAGCGCTCCGCCGGGCGGCGAGTGGCGGACGGCGTTGTCGAGAAGATTCGCGAACACCTGCCTGACGCGCACGAGGTCGCCGAGCACGTGGGGCAGGCCGTGTTCGACGTCTGACTCGATGACAAGACCCTCGGCACCAGCAACTGCCGAGGCGGAAGCCAGGAGGTCGTCCGCGAGCCGGCCCGAGTCCAGGCATTCGATGTCGATGGGGAGGCGTCCCCGGTGGATGTCGGCTGCATCGATGAGGTCGCTGATCGTCTTGCCGAGCTGGTCCGTGTTGCGCATCGCGATGCCCATGCACTCCCGGAGGTCGGGCGCCAGATCCTCGAGACTGTTGGCCAGCAGCTCGACGGAGCAGTGGATGGCAGTCAGAGGTGTGCGCAGCTCGTGGGAGATGTGCGACAGGATTCCGTCCATCACGTCTACGCCGAGATCTGCGCCCGGGACCCAGCCGTTGCCCCTCCCGCGGCTTCCCATGAGCGTCTCGCAGATGTCGAGGAGAGCTGTCGCCGCGTCGGGCGTCAGGGTGACCATGGCGTCTGCGAGCTCCGGCACGGCGTGCGGGGAGTCCTTCTTCCTCGCGGGAGGAACGGCTGCGACGAGGATCGCCTCCGGATACGTCTCCCGCAGCTTCTTGGCGACGAGGGGCGAGCAGGATTCGATGGGAAGCACCACGGCGCCGGGTTTGGCCTCGGCTTCCGTGGGGGAGAGCTCGGGCTTGTCGAGCCGTGTCACGTGCGCCGGCCCGAGCTCTTCGGCCAGGCCGTTCTCCAGATGGAGCAGTCCGTCACCGGAACCGACGACGAGCACATCCAGTTGCGGAGGACCCATGGCCCACCCATCGGCAGGATTCTCGTCGAGGTGAGCCGCTGAAGGTCTCAGCGCTTCTCGAGGTCGTCACCCGGATGCGACACTCCCGGTAGCGGCTCGCCGCGTTCGAAGTACGCGTCGCGCAGTTCGAAAGCCTTGGAGGTTCCGACCCGGCTGCGGAGCTTGACGAAGTTGAACTCGTCGTCCTCGAAGCTGAGGTTCGTCGCGAACGCATGTGCGATGTGCTCCGTGACGTCTGCCCCGGCCATGCCCTGGGACTCCTCGACGAGGCGGAAGAACTCCTTCGCTATGGCGATGCCGTCGGCGGGCATGCGGGCAACCATCGCGGCGAGGTCCTCCACGGTCTCGGCGACATCGGCATCGTCGGTGAAACGAGTGAAGATCCCCCGCTGCTCGAACTCCGACGCGCCGGCCACCCGCCCGGTCAGTAGAAGGTCCTTGGCGAACGTCGGCCCGAGCCGGTGGAAGAAGAGGTGGAGGTTGCCGAGTACGGGTCCGAGGAACCGGGCTGCCGGCATGCCGAGTCTGGTGCTGCGTCCGCAGACCGCGAGGTCGCAGGACAAGGCGAACTCCAGGCCTCCACCGAGGGCGTACTTCTCGACTTGCGCGATCAGGACCTTGTTGTGCTTGTAGAGCTCGTGATAGAAGCTCTGGGCCCAGCGGTCGTACGCGAGGCGGCGTCGCTGGCTGGGCCGGCGTTTCCGTTCGGGCTCGGGTGCAGGCGGCGTTGTCGCGCTGGATCGCCCATCTCCCGCCTCGCGGGCCGGATCGCCCTGGACTCTGCTGCCCTCGTACCAGGAGTAGACGAGGTCCATGTCCTGGCCGGAGGTGAAGCAGCCACCTGCACCCCGCAGCACCACGACCTTGATCGTGTCGTCCTGTTCGGCGTCAGCAAGGGCGAGATGCATGCCTTCGTACATGTCGCGCACGAGGGCGTTGCGGCGGTCGGGTCGGTTGAACGTGACATGTGCCACGTGCGTGGCCGGGTCCTTGTCGTACAGGAGGGAGTCGGTCACGCCTCGCCCCTTTCGGGTTCCTCCGCCTCGTCCACCGTGGTGGGGCCGATCGAAACGAGGCGGTACTCGGTCCCGCGGGGGGCCGAGACGATCCCCACTATCGCCAGCGCGGGGGCCTCGACGTCGAGAACCGCGCGGCTCGGCATGACCGCGTGGCGCTTCCACATGCGCATGAGCTCCACGGCTGCGTCCATGTCCCAGTCCGTTCCGAACTCGGTCAGCGTCGGACCCAGGCGTACGGTTGAGACCCGGATGCCGGTGCCCATGAGCTCGGCGCGGAGCCCGACGGCCAGATGCTCCAGGCCGGCTTTCGACGCGACGTAGGGGACCATGCTCGGGAACGGCTTCTCCACCGAGTCGGAGGACACGAACACCACGTCGCCCGGGGTCTCCGTCCGGAGGAAGTGGCGGACGGCAGCCTGTGCGCAGAGGGCGGAGCCCACCAGGTTCGTCTCTATGACGCGCAGGATGTCGGACGCCTCGAGCGCGGCGATGGTGCCCGGCACGGCGGTACCTGCGTTGCAGACGACCGCATCGAGGCGGCCGAACGTGGCGAGGACCGCCTCGAAGAACGAGGACACGGAGTCCGGTGCGGTGACGTCGAGCTTCTCGGAAAGGGCCACGGCACCTGTGCTGCGTGCCCTGTCGACCACCTCTTCGAGGCGGTCGAGGCGGCGGGCCCCGCAGGCGACGTTCCACCCGGCCGCAGCGAAGGCGAGGGCCGTCGCCTGGCCGATGCCCGAGGACGCGCCGGTCACGGCTACCACTGAACGATCGGTCACATCTCCCCCTCGGTCCCCTCTGGTTTCCCTCTCCCCGTCTCCCGGAATGGTGCCGGACAGCAACTGAGCGCGGAGCCGGGATCGCGCCAAGCTATACATCCCCACTGCCCGATGGCCAGCAAGAGCGAGACAGAGGTTCGGGGTGGCTCAGGCTCCGGCCTGGATCCCCCCGAGGAAGGCGGCGAGGACCGCGGGGACGGTGTCGGGCGGGTCGAGGACCAACCCGACTGCGCAGGTTCGGACGAGCTGTCTAGTCGCACTCGCATCCTCGCCCGTCAGGTACTCGACCGGGGACTTGCCGTCGACGCGGGCGAGGAGCAGTCCAGGGAGCAGGGCAGCGATTCGCCGGCCGATCTGGTCCGGAGGCTCCCAGTCGATCCGCGCCCTGTATGCGTTCCACAGGCCGGTGTAGCTCTGCCTGTATAGGGGAGTGTGTTCCGGTTTCCAAGCGCACTTGAGGAGTAGGTGGTTCAGGCAGAAGGCGACGTCGAACGCGGGATCACCCCAACAGCAGGCCTCCGCGTCGAGGAGCACCGGACCCTCGTCGCCGATGAGGACGTTCTTCGGGCTGAGGTCCCCGTGCATCAGCGCCAAGTCCGCCCGGCCGAGATCGGCAGCGAGGGTCCGGAGCGGCCGTTCCACCTCGTGGTGCCGGGCAGCCGTCGTCAGAAGGTAGGCGTCGATGCGCTTCGCGTGGAACGTGTCGCGGTGGACCTCAGTCGCGAACTGCGCTCGGACGTCCTCCCTCCCGGCGGTTGCGGCGTGGATGCGCCCCGCAAGATCGCCCACAGCGCGACCTGTGTCAGGGCTTGCCGTACCGCCGGCGAGCTGCGCCTTCCAGAGCGGGTAGCGCTCGGGCGGGAACCACGTCATCGCGAACCAGCCGCTCTCGCCCGTGGTGGCCGGTGGGACGTGGACCACGATCTCGGGCACCTGCCCGGGTGCGATGTCGCCGACCAACCTGAAGTACTCGACTTCACCCGTGTTGCGTTCGACGGGCGCGTACCACTCGTCGGCCACGCGCAGTCGAGGCAGCGCACGCTTCACGACGAAAGTATCTCCCGGGACCTCGACGCGGTACGTGTCGCAGGACACGCCCCCGGTGAGCGCTGTCGCACTCACCTCGGCCCTGTTCGCGGCCAGTCCGGCGGCAACGACAGCGTAAGCGGGATCCCACGCATCCACGTCGGTGGATTCAAGTACGGCTGTGATGTCTGGTTCCACCCACGTCGGGTCGGGGCCGTTACGTGGGCGGATTGAAGCATCGCTGTGATGTCTGGATCCGCCCACGTCGGGTCGCGACAGGGTCGCGGCACGGCCGTGGCCGTGCCGCGCGTACTGTGCGCGTCGCAGGGGCAAGATACAGTGACGTGATGGCTCGCCCACTCGTGATCGTCGAGTCGCCGACGAAGGCGCGCACGATAGCCCGCCTTCTCGGCGGTGAATACGTCGTCGAGGCGACGATGGGTCATCTGCGCGACCTGCCGAGGCGGGTGTCGGAGATGCCGGCGAAGTACCGGGAGATGCCATGGGCGCGTCTCGGCGTCGACGTCGACGGCGAGTTCGAACCGGTCTATGTCGTTCCCAAGGACAAGGCGGCGCGGGTCAAGGCGCTTCGTCTCGCCGTTCGGTATGCGTCAGAGGTCCTTCTCGCCACGGACGAGGATCGCGAAGGAGAGGCGATCGCGTGGCACCTCCTCGAGCTCACGAAGCCCTCTGTGCCCGTGCGACGCATGGTCTTCCACGAGATCACGCCCCTCGCGATCCGGCGGGCGCTCGACAGCCCGCGCGAGCTCGACACCGACCTCGTCGCCGCGCAGGAGGCGCGGCGCGTTCTCGACAGGCTCGTCGGGTGGGACCTCTCCGAGCTCCTCTGGAAGAAGGTCGCGCCCAAGCTCTCCGCCGGTCGCGTCCAGAGCGTAGCCACCCGCCTCGTGGTGGACCGCGAGCGGGCCCGCATCGCCTTCAGGTCGGGCAGTTGGTGGGAGGTGCGAGCTGCGCTCAGCTCTGCAGCCGGACATTTCCGGGGCAGGCTCGCGGCCTTCGACGGCAGGAAGGTGGCGACGGGTCGGGACTTCGATCCGGCGACGGGGACAGTTCCCGACGGCGCCCTCCTCGTCCTCGACGAAGACGCCGCAGGGCGGATCGCAGACGGATGTGCGGGCGTCGACTTCGCGCTCGACTCCGTCGAACGCACTCCATGGCGAAGGCATCCCGCACCCCCCTTCGTCACCGCCACCCTCCAACAAGAGGCGGGCAGGCGGTACCGCTTCGCCGCGTCGAAGACGATGCAGGCGGCGCAACGCCTCTACGAAGCCGGTCTGATCACTTACATGCGGACCGACTCCACCGAGCTCTCGGAGGAAGCCATTGCCGCAGCTCGAGCAGAGGTCCGTGAGCGATACGGGGACGATGCGCTGCCACCCGAGCCCAGACGCCACGCCCACAAGGGCAAGCACAGCCAGGAGTCGCACGAAGCGATCCGGCCGACCGGTGCAAGGTTCACGAGTCCCGAGGATGTGGCTCGGACCCTGGGACTGGACGAGGCTCGCATCTACGAGCTCGTCTGGCGCCGCACCCTCGCCTCGCAGATGAACGACGCAACAGGCTTCGAGGTGCGGGCCACCATGTCCGGAACGATGCCGACCGGGGAGGAGTGCAGCTACGTGGCGTCCGGTCGGGTCGTGGCCGACAGAGGGTTCCTCCTGGTCTGGCGCGTTTCGGGCGATCCGGCCGATTCCGTGGGCACCCGGGGGGGCGACCGGGAAGATGACGGCGAGGACGGCATTGGCAGCGGCCCCGACGGCATGTCCGACGAGGAAGCCCGCCGGCTCGCTGCCCTGGCACCGGGCGACGTCGCGGCCTGCGATTCGGCCCTTGCGATCGGGCATGCCACCAAACCACCCGCCCGATACACCGAGGCTTCCCTGGTCAAGGAGCTCGAGCACCTCGGGGTGGGACGGCCCTCGACGTACGCGACGATCATGCGGACGATCGTCGACCGCGGATATGTCCGCCGCGCTGCGGGCTCGCTGATTCCCGCATGGGCAGCCTTCGCCGTGGTCCAGCTCCTCGAGCGCCACTTCCCCGATCTCGTCGACGCCGAGTTCACGGCTCGCATGGAAGAGGACCTCGATGCGGTGGCGGAGGGTTCACGTCGAGCTGCTCCCTGGCTCAGGGACTTCTATCTCGGGGGGGACGTGCCCGGTCTCCGTGACCAGGTCGTCGCCGGTGCCGCCGGGATCGACTCGCGGGCAGTCACCACCATCGAGATCCTCCCCCACGACACCGGTGAGACGATCGAAGTCCACTTCGGACGCTACGGGCCCTACGTGGAGAAGGACAACGGACGTGTCGGGCTCCCGGACGACCTCGCGCCGGACGAGCTGACGGCAGCCGCACTGGAGAGGCTTGCGGGAGAGGCCGCAGCCACGGGGGTCCCCCGTGGAGGGCGGGACCTCGGCGTCGACCCCGACTCCGGCGATCCTGTCACTCTTCGGCTGGGTCGTTACGGACCCTACGTCCAGCGCGGCGACGGCAAGAACGCATCCCGGGCCGGCCTCCTCGGGTCGATGGACGCGGCAAGCGTCGACCTCGAGGGAGCCCTGCGACTCCTCTCCTTCCCGAGGCTGTTGGGGCGTGACGCGCAAGGCGCCGAGGTCACCCTTCACCTGGGCCGGTACGGCCCCTACGTCAAGAGGGGAACAGACACCCGAGATGTCGACGAGTCGATTGTCTTCAGCCTGACGTTGGGGGAGGCCGAGGCTCTCCTCGCCGCGCCGAAGACCCGGAAACGCAGGGCGCCCGCAGGCACCTCCGGAGGGGGCCCGGGCACGAACACCCGTGGGAGAGGTCCCAAGGGTGCCAACGGATGCAAGGAGGGAGCGGAGGCTAGACACGTCATCGCCGAGCTGGGTCCCCATCCCGAAACGGGCCGTGATTTGACCGTCCGCGACGGGAAGTACGGCCCATACGTGAGCGATGGATCGACGAACGCCACGATTCCGAAGGGAACCGCCCCCCAGGAGGTGACTCTCGAAGGGGCGGTGGAGCTCCTGAGGCGGAAGGTGGATTCAGGACGTCGAACCGGCCGTCCCCCGGGGCGCGGTGGCTCGAGACGGCGCCGCTGACGGCCGTACGTCCCGCTTCGCACGAGGACTCAGGAAGCGGACGAGAGACATGAACATCACGCTCCCGATCGCCGCGAGGGCAACCACACGCCACACGAGCAGTGCCGCGTCCGTTCCGACGGCCATGTGGAGGGCGGAGAGCCAGAAGAGCAGCCAACTGAGCATGTGGATCGACCTCCACACCCGGTTCGAGAGCTTCTTGCGTGCCAGCGAGCTGAGCTCCACCGCGAGCAGCAGCCAGAAGGCCACGATCCCGGCAGCGACCCCCAGGGGCTGCCAGTCCGAGGAGAACGGGATGAGGAGGTCGAGGAGCGTGAACTCGACGTAGGAGTCGGCGAGGAGGCCAAGCAGGTGGATTCCGACGAAGATAACAGCGAGTCCAGACACCATTCGATGCATGTCGAGTAGCCAGGCAGGGGACTGCTTCCTGCCGAGGAGGCGAGTCGAGAGCACGAGGCCGAGGTCGACCGACAGGGCGAGCAGGACGAAGGCGACCATGCCCGTCGCCCGGCTCACGTACCAGGCAGTGTGAGAATTCAAGATGAGCTCGCTTGCGCTCGCTGTGAGGGCTGGGGTCGAGTCCCGGAGGGACCGAACGAGGTGAGGTCTGGGGCGGGGTGCCTCTCCGAGGCCGTGAGGATGTCGATGTTCAGGGCATGGTTCGTCCCGTCCTCCCCGAAGACGACACCCGCGACGCCGAACTGCTCCAGGAGAACCCCCGCATGTGCAAGGCCGGCGACGAACACAGCCTTCGTGACTGCCTCTGCCCACCACGCTTCGGCTGCGATCACGGTTGCGGACATCACCCCGCGGTCGGTCGGCACGCCTCTCGTCGGGTCGATGAGGTGGTGTACCCGCCGATTGCCGGCCCTCCAGGAGCGCCGTCTGCTGCTGCTCGTCGCAACGGCGCCGTCCTCGAGCCAGACTCGGCCCGAGTCGAGTCCGGGGTCGGTCGGATCCTCGACCGACACCGACCACGCGATGTCGTGATCCGGTGCGGTTCTCACGCGCACGTCCCCGCCGACGTTGACCATCACCCCGTGTGCCCCTGCTCGGAGGAGCTCGTGACTCACGATGTCGGCGGCCAGGCCCTTGCCGATGCCTCCCGGATCGAGCCGCGTGCCCGGGCCGAGTGTCACGCTGCCGACGACGGGGTCGAGGACGATGTCGGGACGCCCGCTTAGTCCGATCGGCTCAGCCGGCGCGGGTCTGCCGGTCCGGATCCGTTCGAAGGTGTCGTCGTAGCCGCTGCCGAGGAGCGTGTCGTACACGCGGGGATCGAACCGTCCGTCGGTGAGATCCCAAGCGAGAAGGGCCATCCTCACCAACGTGTACGTCTCCTCCGAGACGAGACAGGGGGTGCCGGGGGGTTGCCGGTTGAGTCGGGAGATCTCGCTGCCGTCCCGGAATCGGCTCCAGAGGTCCTCGAGGTGACCAAGCCTCGCCTCGCCCTCGCGGCCGAGGCTTACCCCGCCACCCTCCCAGAGGATCTCAGCAGAGGAACCCATGACGGTGAAGGTGTGGCGCATGGTGCGCTCGTCAGCTTGCACGGCTCCGTGTGCTCCTCGTGGGAGTCCGGGAGGGACTCGGGGCAACTCCGCGTGACGAGCTCGAGCTCGACGTCACCGAGGTTCCGGACCCGGAAGACGTTGAAGTGGTCCCCACCGGTGTCCCGTCCGCGGTCACGTAGACCTTCCTGTGGATCTCCACTCTGATCACTCTCCGAGGGGCCTGGGGAGTCGTGGTGACGGCAGTTTGCGAGTCGATCGGGGAGCCGGTGAGGGGTGCGGGAGTCGTGATGGTCGCATTCGGGGTCGGACTCTCGGCGAGAGTCATCGCAGACACCAAGCTGAGGCTTGCCCAGATGCTTGCTCCTGCGGCGAGCATGCGGGAGGCCGCCGCCCTGTGAACCTTACGGCCGCCTGCATTTCGTGGCGCTCCTCGAGGCAGGGCTTTGGCGGACTCGTCGCCTCCGCGGACGTGACGACCTCGGCCGCTGTCGATGTCAGTCGTCATCTTTGTACCCCCGCTCACCTTCGTGTTCCTCACCTTCGTGTTCGTGCTCTTCGTACTCCTCCTCGGAGAAGACCTGCCCCGAACTGCCGTCGAGCTCCCCGCTCCCTCCGGTTTCGGCGGAAGTCACACTCCCGGGTGGAAGGGGCACCGGCTCCTCGACCACGACCGTCTCGAGCTGTGGTGGGAGTGTTTCCGTGGGCATGGGCGACGTGGTGGTCGACGGCAGGTCGCCGACTTCGCCGCGGGAAGTAGACGACAGGATCCCGAGGTTCGCGGCAACGGCAACCGATCCGGCGAGCAGGATGGTCACGATCGTCCCTGCAGTTGCGATTGCGGTCTTGCGTTTCACGTTGTGCCGTCCTTGTGCCTTGTGCCTTGTGCTCTCTGCGTGTTCCGTTCCGGTCAGATGACGGAACGTGGTTCGTTCTGTGCGCAAACGCTAAGGGGGGGATGTCACGGACGGGACCAGCGGAGGTCAAAGGTTTGGTAAAGATGAGCGATTTCGGATATCCCGACCTGGGACACTGTCTCCGTGCACATCTTGATCGTCGAGGACGACGACACCATCGCTAGTCCCCTCGCCACCGGGCTCGAGCGTGCCGGATACACGGTCACGCGCGTCGACACAGGCGAGGATGCTCTTCGCATGCCCCAAGCGGACCTCGTACTGCTGGACCTCGGACTGCCCGATCTGGACGGATCCGAGGTGTGCCGCCGCATGAGGGGGACCTCGGATGTCCCGATAATCGTCGTGACCGCACGTGGTGAGGAACTCGACAGGGTTCTGCTGCTCGAGATAGGAGCAGACGACTACCTGGTCAAGCCCTTCGGGTTCAGGGAGTTGCTCGCCCGCATACGCGCCGTACTGCGAAGGTCCGGCCAGTCGTCGTCAACTCCAGAGGCGATGCAGGTCCAGACGTTGGGTCCTCTGGTCGTTGACAGACGGGCACGCAAGGTCATGCTCGATGATGCGGAGCTGCATCTCACACCAAAGGAATTCGACCTTCTGGCGTTCCTCGCGGCGAACGCCGGCGCAGCGATTTCGCGGGACGAGATCCTCGGCGAGGTCTGGGACACCGACTGGTGGGGTTCCACGAAGACACTCGACGTCCACATCGCGTCGCTTCGCCGCAAGCTCGGAACCAAGGTCTCGATCGACACTGTCCGGGGTTTCGGTTTCCGGCTCGGGGAACCCGGATGACCCGTCGTCTCGTCCTCACGTATCTGGCGATCACGGCCTTCGTCCTGGTGACACTCGAGGTACCGCTCGGGATCATCTTCGCCCGCAACCAGCGTGAGCAACTCGCGGTGGACATAGAACGGGATGCCACGGTGATAGCGACGCTCGCGGAGGACTCACTCGAACGCGGTGCCTCCGTCGACTTCTCGAGGATCCTCGACGGCTACACAGCGAAGACAGGTGCACGCGTCGTGATTGTCGACGGGAATGGCGCGAGCGTTTTCGACAGTCAGGGCGAAACGGGCCGTAACTTCACGAGCAGGCCCGAGTTCGAGAACGCTCTCGCCGGGACGCGCGTGTCGGGGCAGAGGTACTCGAGAACACTCGGCGAGGACCTCTTCTACGTGGCTGTGCCGGTGGCCTCGGGCGGTGAAGTCCACGGCGCTGTCCGTCTTTCCATTCCGGCACCCGAGGTCCAGAGCCGTATCCGCCACACCTGGCTGAGTCTGGCAGCCCTCGCTCTGGTGGTGCTGGCGTCCGTGGTTGTCGTGGGTGCTCTCCTTGCCCGGTCGCTCACACGACCATTGTCGGAGCTCGAGGCGGCAAGCCTCGCGCTCGCCCAGGGGGACCTGACAGTTCGGGCACCCGAGGATGCCGGTCCTCCCGAGACGCGTTTGCTTGCACGGTCTTTCAACGACATGGCGTCCAGGCTCGAGAAGCTCGTGGCGTCGCAGCGTGCTTTCGTCACGGACGCCTCGCACCAGCTCCGCACACCCCTTACCGCGCTGCGCCTTCGACTCGAGAACCTCGAAGCGGCGGGGACGGTGGATCCCGGGGAATACGAGGCCGTTCTGGCCGAGGTCGAGCGGCTCAGCGCGCTGGTCGACCAGCTCCTCCGGCTCACCTCCGCGGAACAGGAGCGCCAGAAACCGGAGGCGGTGCCTGTTGCGGAGATCCTCAGGGATCGAGCCGACGTCTGGGAGCCGTCCGCCGTGGTGCAAGGGGTCGGGCTCAGGCTCGGGAGCATCGATCCAGCCACCGTCTCGGTCGTCCCGGGCGCCGCCGAGCAGATACTCGACAACCTACTCGACAACGCCCTGAAGGTTTCCCCGAAGGGCTCGACGATCGAGGTCTCGGCCGTCGCCCGCAACGACACGGTCGAGATACATGTCACCGACGAGGGGCCTGGTATGTCGGCGGAGGAGAGGCTCCACGCTTTCGACCGCTTCTGGCGAGGCGCCCCCAGCGAGGGAGGAACTGGTCTTGGTCTTGCGATCGTCCGCGAACTGGTCCAGGCGAGCGGTGGGGAAGTCGCCTTGGACGAAAGGCCTTCCGGTGGTCTCGATGCGGTCATCCGCCTGCACCGCGCCGATGGGCGGCAATGACGGGCGTACCCTCCCTGGACGGAGCGCCGATCCGGTCGGTTGACATACACTCCCCCCAGTCGGAAAGGGGGCGTGGCCCGGATGGCTGCCTGGATCTACCTGTTCGTGAGTCTCGTCGGCGCCTGGTTCACCTGGAACGCCCACTTTCCGAGAAGGAGCGCGAGCCTGGGTGTCCCGAGCTTCTTCGCCGGCTGGCTCACCGCCGAGCTCGCCACCCATCACATCGCCTGGCAGGCCTTGGCGACGCTCGTCTTCGCCCGCCGCGGGGCGCTGCGCCGCTGGCCCGGAAAGGCGGGGCTTCTCGTCACCCTCGCCTCGTGGGTCGGGCTTGGCGCGATCGTGGTCACCTCCCGGCGCGCGAAGGACGTCGTCGAAGACGCCGTCTCCGGGGCTCTGGGGCCGGATTTCAGGGATGAGATCACCGGCGAACAGCGTGCGATGCTCGACCGTCCGGCGCTCCGGAGCCGCAGTATCGTCCCGTTCCTGCTCAGCGACCCCGGGGTCTCGGTCATACGGAACATCCGGTACGCCGAGGGTGCGAAGAGACGTCACCTGCTCGACGTCTACCATCCCAAGGCCGGGACGTCCGGTGCGCCCGTGCTTCTCCAGGTGCATGGAGGCGGTTGGACGATCGGGGACAAGGCGCAACAGGCCCTGCCCCTGATGAACCATCTCACCTCCCGAGGCTGGGTGTGCGTGGCTGCGAACTACAGGCTCAGCCCCAAGGCGACGTTTCCGGACCATCTGGTAGACCTGAAGATGGCGATCGCCTGGATACGCTCCAACATCGCCGAGTTCGGCGGTGATCCCGACTTCGTCTGTGTGACCGGGGGCTCGGCCGGGGGCCACCTCACGGCGATGCTCGGTCTCACGGCCGGCGATCCCGAGTATCAACCGGGCTTCGAGGACGTCGACACCTCGATCGCCGCCGCAGTCCCGTTCTACGGCATCTACGACTTCACGAACTCGAGACACGTCCACGGCAACCATGGCATGGGCCAGTTCATCGAACATGTGATCCTCAAGGTCGCAGAGGACGAGGATCCCGATCTGTGGAGGCGGTCGTCGCCGATGTTCAGGGTCAGGCCGGACGCGCCGCCCTTCCTCGTGATCCACGGCACCCACGACACGCTCGCCCCGGTGGGGGAGGCGCGCGAGTTCGTCGCCGCCTTGCGCGATGTCTCTCGAAGCCCCGTCGCGTACGCCGAACTCGAGGGGGCCCAACATGCATTCGAAGTCTTCCACTCACCGAGGACGGCACACGTAGTGAAGGGTGTGTCGGAGTTCCTCTGCTGGGCGCACGGCCGCTACTCGAAAGAGCGCCGGTCAGGCCTGGGTCAGCCGAGGGCGGCCGCCGCGATGAGTCCTGAGCGGACTGCGCCCTCGACACAGGGCTGAACGAGCCAATCGCCGCAGAAGACGATCGGTGGCGACTGCTCGAGCGTCCGGAGGCGTTTGAAGTAACCGACATCCACGATGGGCACCGCATGCGTCCAGCGAATGAGGTGGACGACGTCGGCGTCCTCGAGTCCGAAGATTCGCCGGTCGATGAGCGAGGCCTCGTCCCAGAGCCTCCGTCGGGTTTCGTCCTCGGGCAGCTCGAGCAGGGCGCCGCTCGTGGCTGCGGGAGCACACACGAGGAGCCACTCCCAACAGTCCGGCACGCGACCCCAGGCACCGTAGCGGCCCGACGAGAGCTCGACCGTGGCGACCGTCTCGTTCGGGA
>QWHP01000015.1 GCA_021404985.1 Actinobacteria bacterium ATB1 | reverse complement strand
GACGCAGTCGACCGATCGGTCCTCGTGAACCGTGACGTCACCGTGACCGACACCGTGAACGACCGGCGCCGCTACACGTACAGGGCGAACCCTCTCGACCTTCTCTGGTCTGGCAAGGGCTGGCTGCAGTACACCGAAACGGCGAAGGTCGCGCCTTGGTGGCTTCCCCCCACACTCCAGGTAACGAACCTCCACACATACACCGGCGAGGTCTACGACTACTACCTGAACACCCATGGAAGGGTCTCGTGGGACGGTGAGGGCGCACGGATGGACGCGGTCGCCGAGTATTCGACTGCCCTCGGCGCGAACGCCTTCTGGAACGGCTCCTGGACCGGCTTCACGACTGGAATGGTGACCCGCGACATCGTCGCCCACGAGTGGACGCACGCCGTGTCCCAGACCTCGGCGGGTCTCGACTACGTAAACGCATCAGGGGCCGTGAACGAGGCGATGTCGGACATCATGGGCGCGATGGTCGACCGCGACGACTGGCTGATGGGCGACGGCAGCGCCCTCGGAGTGATCCGCTCTCTCGAGGATCCGACGCTCTACGACCAGCCGGCACACATAGACGACGTCATCAACTACGTCCCTCTGTGCATCGACAACGGAGCCGTGCACACGAACAGCGGGATCATCAACCACGCCTTCTACCTCCTCGCCACGGGACTCGACAAGGCGCGGGCGGAGAAGATCGCCTACCGGGCACTCGAGCGCCACATGTTGCCCGAGACGAACTTCACACAGACGCGGCTTGCGTTCCTGGCGGCGGCGAAGGACATCTACGGCGCTGCGAGCACCGAGTACGCAGCAGTCGACACGGCCTTCGCCGGAGTCGGCATAACCTCGTCGACTGTCGAGCCTGCCTTCAACTGCTGGTACGACGTCCCGGAGGAGGGCCGGTGGGGGCCATACCCCGAGATCGTCGCCTCCGAGCGGACCGGCATCGCGCCCCTGACCGTCACCTTCGATGCCGAGAGCCGAATCGTCGAGGAGCAGGGTGGCCTCATCGACTACTCGTGGGACTACGGCGACGGTGACACAGGCACCGGTGGTGTCGTGACCCACACCTTCACCGACCCCGGTACCTACATCGTGAAGCTGACGGCGACTCATGACACCGAGTACACGGAACCGTCGACGGCCTACTACACGCTCACGATCACGGTCTTCGAGAAGAAGTCGAAGGTCATGGCGATCGTCTACGACCCGGTGCTCGCCACCCGGGGGGACAAGAACCTCTCCACGTACCTGACGTGGCGAAATCCGCTGGAGCTCGTGGGGCAGATGGCAGACGAAATGGGGGCGGCGGCCGGTATCACGTACGAGATTGCCGAGACCCACACTGTGAACGAGTTCCCGGAGTTCGAGGACAGCTTCACCTACTCCGAAACCGGCTACCTCGACTGGGTGATGGGCAGGGGAGGGTCCGCGCACGCGGGTACGACCGACTACTCGGCGATCATGGACCGCTTCGACGTCTGCGACAAGATAGCGTCGGACAACATCTCGGAGGTCTGGCTCGTCGGCGGTCCCGATTTCGGGTTCGAGAAGTGGGCGATGAAGATCCCCGGTGACGCCATACCACACACGCCGAGCGACCCCGCTTGGTACCCGAGCTACGACCTGCCTGACTGTGGCAGCACGTATTCGGTGATGGGCTGGTCGGTGGCGCCCCAGATTCCCTCGGATCCGGACCTCGGCTTCTCCAACGACCAGGTTCTTGCCGAGTCGATGGATGGGTTCGCCCAGCGGGTCGCAGGCGTCATGTCCCTCACCGTAGGGCAGGGCAAGTGGTATGACGCCCCAGCCTCGAACCCGTGGCATGCCTTCAGCCTCTACGACCGCGACTACCCCGGACAGGCAGGTGTCGGCGGCCCGTCGAACCCACCGATCTCGACCACGGAGTACGACTACTTCACGAGCCATCCCAACGTCACTTCCACGGCCGACGACTGGTACGACTACCCGACCACCACCGGTGCCACGCAGTCTCTCGACTGCTTCGACTGGGGCTGTGACGGGGTCGGATATGTGCGCTGGTATCTGGCGCACATCCCGCGTGCGCCGGGGTCCTCCGTCATCGGCGGCGAGCCGTTCTCGAACAACTGGTGGGGCTACGTCGTCGACTACGACGGCCGTCTCGACTCGGCGTCGGCCGTGCCGAACGAACCTCCGGTCGCCAAGGCGTCGGCGGTCCCGGTTTCGGGCACTGAGCCGCTCGAGGTCGATTTCGACGCGAGCGCCTCGTCCGACCCCGACGGCTCGATCGCCTCGTATCGCTGGGACTTCGACGGTGACGGCACGGACGACCTGACCACTGCGACACCGACGACATCACACACGTACTCGACCGCGGCGACATACAGACCGCGGGTTGCCGTCGTCGACGACGACGGGGCGGTCGCCTCGACAGGCCTGCCCGCGATCACCGTCCAGGCGCCGATCCCACCTGACGAGGTCAGCGTCACGATCGCCGGTGCGATCTCGTACAGCGCGTCCGGATCGCTCACGTCCGGCGATGTGAACGTCAATCCACCGGGCACAGGTGTCATATCGAACGTGACGGGAACCGGCACTATCCCCGGACCAGGTTCTGGAACGGCGACCGTGACGTTCTCGGTGTACCGGATCAGTTGGGCCGGGTCCTACAGCGGGAGCGTCCGAGTCGTCGACCCGACCGCAGGCGTGAACCTCACGTCATCGCTTCTCTTCACGCCCGTGGGCCGCATATCAGGGGTTCCGGATTCGGCGCGCGCCTCCCACTCGGGGACGGTCTGGATCGGTGGAGTGCCGAAGAGCTACACGATCTCCTGGACCGTTCGCGACAACACCTGATCTTGGCCGAAGTAGGGCAGGCCCCTACCCTTCGCGCATGAGTACATCATCCGACTCGGTGAGTGTCGAGCGCGAGGTCAAGGCTTCTGCCGAAAAGGTGTGGGAGATGGTCTCCGACGTGACTCGCATGGGTGAGTGGTCGCCCGAGACGGTCAGAGCGACATGGGTGGAAGCTGCTTCCGGGCCGAAGCTCGGCGCCAAGTTCCGAGGCAGCAACCGGCGGAGCTGGCACCGCTGGGCAACGACGTCGGAGGTCACCGGATGTGAGCCCGGCCGCGAGTTCCGCTTCCTCGTCACGTCCGGACCGTTCACGGTCGCCGAATGGTCGTACCGGATCGAACCTACAGAGGACGGCTGCAGGGTCACCGAGACCTGGGACGACCGCCGAAACCTCCTGGTGAAGATCGCGGGCATTCCGATCTCGGGAGTAGTCGACCGCGCCGCCCACAACCGGGCGGGCATGGAGGAGACCCTGCGACGCCTCGCCGAGGCCGCCGAGAGCGAGGCCTGATATCAGCAGCCGTCCTCGGAGCCGACCTCGAGGACTTCGGTGACGGTGAGCTGCCGGTCGTAGGCGCCGAGGTGCCCGTAGTTACCGGGGCCGCTGAGTTCCCCCCGGACCCGGACGAAGACCGGAGTTGTCGGAGCGCGGCCGGGCTCATCGCTCTGCACCTGTGACATCAGTTCCGGAGTACCGACAAGCCACCAGCTCTCGTCGGAGCTGCACGGCACGAACTCGCTGACCTCGAACCCGACGCTGTAGTGGCCCGAGTACTCCGCGGATCCGTCGGGTGCCGTCGAGTCCGGTGTCTTGCTCGTCGCGGTGCCACCTGTCGTATCCGAGGGATCCGATGCGGTGTCCGATCCGGATTCGCCGCAGCCTGCGAGGGCGCAGCCGATTGCGAGGATGCCGATCAGACGAACGAGGGTACGGGTGAGTCCTGGCATGTGGCCTCCGATGTCTCTGCGGGACTCCGATCGGCACCCGGGCCCGTCCGGATGACGCATTCGCCGCATCAGCTCTTGAGCAGGTACTCGCTCATGGTCACGTTGCGGACCCGGTCGAGGTCGAGGAAGGCCGTCACGACCTCGATCATGCGCATCATGTTCTCTTCGAGGCGTGCCTGTGATCCGCCGGCGTTGTAGAAGAGCATCGGATCGGTCACGTGCTCCTTGCTCGGCCACGCCTCCTCGACGATCGCCGCGTAGTCCGGCGCGTCCGGGGTGACGGCCCGTACGACGGCGTTGCGCACGTAACGGGCGCGGGGCTGCAACTCCCCGGAAACCGGCGACATCTTCGTGTGCCAGTGCTCGACCCAGATGTCGTAGGGGATCCGGTCAGGGCGTTCCAGGCATGCGACCGTGAGCACCCCGGGCGACCTCTTGCCGTCCGGCCAGTCCCGCCCGGCGGAATGCTCGTTCGAGCCGTAGTCGGCGCAGAGTGATTCGGTGACGAGCCAGCCCGCGTACCGGGAACCCGCGCCGGCGAGGACGTTCTCGTACGGGTGCCTGTCGTCGAGGGTCTCCAGCCAGATCGACACTTGCGCGACGAACGGCTCCTCGTCCTCGGGCCCCCAGATCGGGGACGGGATGTCGGCGTCCTCGTCGTCGATGTTGATCGACAGCCGGACGGGGTCGAGAGCGAGAAGACGAGGTGCGATCTCGCCGAGCAGGTGTGCCCGGAGGACATCCCTGTCGGTGTCGGGATCGTCCCAGACGATGTAGATGAGCTTCTCCATCGGCGTGCGCCTCCCCGCGTCCCGTCTCCGTCGTCCTCGCCGCCTCGGTGGACCTTGCCTGTCCTTGCCGGCGTCGGTGTCTGGTCCGTGCCCGAGGAGACTACGGGATCGGTGCCACCGGAGGTCAGGCAGTTCCCGTCGGGGGGACGTTCGCGTTGAAGCGGAAGAAGTCCGAGGGGTCGTACTCGTCCTTGAGTGCCACGAGACGCTTCCACTTCTCAGGCCCGTACGCCGCCTCGCGGATGCGGTCCGGAGTGTCGTCGCTCGTGAAGTTCACGTAGACGCCGTCGCTGTGCGGTTCGAGCGCGGCGTGGAAGTCGCGAACCCATTCGACGTGGCGTTCCGGTTCGGGATCGTCGGGCAGCCAGGCTGCGGCGATGTTGATGTCGTGGAGGGCCTGCCGGTGCGGCACGGCCGTGTCGTCTTCGTGGACCCGCGACACCGCACCTCCGAGGGTGAAGATCGGGACGAGCGAGAGTGGCGAGGTGATCCTCGCAGCGTGCTCGTGGACGATGGCGACGACGTCGTCCGTGAGGGCCGGCAACCGATGTGACTTCCAGTAGTAGTGGTTGCCGTGCGGGGCACCGGGATCGAGCATCCGCTGGTGCGCGACGTACGGCTTGGCGGCAACGGCGTCGAGCGCCGGTTCCTCGAACTCTCGGATCGGGCGCAGCACCGCCTCACCCTCCTCGATGGAGCCTGCCCAGCAGACGATGAGCGCCACGATCGGCTGTCCGTGCAACTCCTCCGGAACCATGGGGAGGGAGGGTGCGAGACGGGTGTTCGCAACGATCCCGAGCTCGTCTGGCGCGCCGGCGGCGAGCTCCCTGAGCATGGACAGGACCTCCGGGGCCCTGTCCATAGGCCAGGCCAGCATCCCGCACAGGACGGAAGGGCCGAGCGGGTGGGCTCGGAACTCGAAGGACGTGACGATGCCGAAGTTCCCGCCACCACCGCGCAGGCCCCAGAAGAGCTCGGGGTTCTCCTCCTCGCTCGCGACGAGGTGGTCACCGTTCGCCGTGACGACGTCGCACGAGACGAGGTTGTCCACGGACAGCCCGTACTTCCGCATGAGGTAGCCGATGCCACCTCCTAGTGTCAGGCCGCCGATGCCGGTGTGGCTGACCACTCCACCGGTCGTCGCCAGGCCGAACGCCTGTGTCTCCCGGTCGAGGTCCGAGTTGAGGCAACCGCCCTGTGCCGTCAGCCTCAGGCCGGCGGGATCGACTCTGATGCCCCGCATCGCGGACAGGTCGATGAGGACGGCGTCATCCATGACGGCGTGCCCAGCGATGGCGTGGCCGCCGCCGCGTACGGTTGCGGGCAGGCCGAGGTCGCGTGCGAAGCGCACTGCGCTCGCGACATCGACTGCCCCCATGCATCGTGCGATCAGCGCCGGCTTGCGGTCGATCTGCCCGTTCCAGATCCTGCGGGCTTCGTCGTATCCACCCTCGCCGGGCTGGATGATCTCTCCGCCGAAACCCTCGGCAAGCGCCGCGATCCTCGTCGCGTCGATTCTCTGGCTCATGTCCGTCCCCCGGTCTTGTTCCCTCTCTACCGCCGCGGCCCCACGAGCGTGTCGAGTGTCTCAGGCCGGGCGCCGTGGCATCAGGCCAACGGCCCGGAGTGTCCTCTGCTCGGTCGGTGCCGTCTCCGTCCATCGTTCGTCCGGCGCTCCTTCCGTTCACCCTTGCTTGCGGAAGTTCGCCGTGTACGCCCAAGCCCGGCCGAAGCGGCGCTCGAACCCGAACCCGTGTCCCTCCACGTCCCCGCGCAGGGTGCCGAACGGCTCGAAGTCCGGGTCCGGCAGGTGCTCCGTTATCGAGAGGAAACCGCCCGGTCGGAGCACGCGATCCAACTCTTCGAGACGCGCGTTCGGATCGGGTATCTCGCCGAGTACGGCAACGAGGGCGACGTCGAACTCCGCATCTCCGAAGGGAAGGTCCGTGGCGCTGCCCTGTTGCAGGCCGGCGTTGACGACTCCGGCGCGGTCGAGTCGGCGCTGCGCCTTGTCGAGCATCTCCTGTTGCAGATCGAGGAGTTCGAGGCGGCCTCCGGGACACGGCGGGCGAGCTCGACGCTGAAGTAGCCGGGTCCGGGCCCGACCGCGAGGACACGGCTGTCTGTCTCGAGGCCGAGCCGGCCGGCGATCCGGCCCGGCGGCAGGAGGATTCGTCGCCAGGGTCCGACGAGTACCCATGCCATCTGGTGGGGTATGGGGCGGTGGCGCACCAGCCCTGAGCGGTCGGCCATGGCACTCTCCCTTGTCTTCCTGCGGTCGCGTCAGTGTGCTTCCCGGTGGGACTGTCCGCAAGGGAGACGGGGTCGTGACGGGACGGTCCGTCGGGATCCCGGTCGCGCGTCACGGCTTCCGGGCGCCGACCGCTAGCGTCGACTCCCATGTCACCTGTCGCAGGCGGGCTCGGGAGCGGGAGATGAAGTTCGGACTGATTCCCGCCTACGGGAACGCCCCGGTCGCCGATCCCGAGCACGTCCTCGGCCTGGCCGAGCTTGCCGAGGAACTCGGCTTCGAGTCGATCTGGGCCGTAGAGCATCCGGCCGTGCCTGCCGCGTACGCGTCCCGCTACCCGTACGCCAGGAGCGGGAAGATGCCGATCGAGGAGGTCGACATCCCAGACCCGCTCGCCTGGCTCGCATACGTGGCGGCGGCGACGCAGCGTCTGCGCCTCGCCACCGGTGTCCTGGTCCTGCCCCTGCACAACCCCGTCCTCCTAGCCAAGCAGCTCGCCACCATCGACAGGCTATCGGGCGGACGCGTGCTCCTCGGCATCGGCGTTGGCTGGCTGGCGGAGGAGTTCGCCGCCGTCGGCGTGCCGTTCGAACGGCGGGGAGATCGCACCTCCGAGTACGTCGCGGCGCTGCGTAGCCTCTGGAAGGACGACCTCGCCGGCCACGACGGCGAATTCGTGTCGTTCGGCGACATCCGGTCCCGACCGAAACCCGTCGATCCGGCGGGGATCCCGATCCACGTCGGCGGGCACAGCCCGACCGCGGCCCGTCGTGCGGGATGTATCGGCGACGGTTTCTTCCCGCTGGGCGGCAAGCCCGAGGCGCTCGGGTCGCTGCTCGACGAGATGCGTGTCGCAGCAATCGATGCAGGCCGCGATCCCTCCGCGGTCGACGTGACACTTGCCGGGGCGATGGATCTGGACTGGTGCAGGCGAGCGGAGGACGCCGGTGCCGACCGGTTCGTGGTCTCGGCCCCGACGGGGGACTTGGAGGTCCTGCGGCGCCGGCTCGGTACCTTTTCCGACACGGTCATGGCCGCGCTCGGCTAGAGCCGAGGCAAGTCTCCAGAGCCCGAAAGAGCCCGAAAGAGGTCAGCATGCACATCGACGACCTGTTCTCGATCGAGGGGAAGGTCGCGCTCGTCACCGGCGGATCACGCGGAATAGGCGAGATGATCGCCGCAGGCTTCGTCGCCAACGGAGCCAAGGTCTACATCAGCTCCCGCAAGGCCGAGGTCTGCGACGCGACGGCTGAACGCCTGTCGGACGTATACGGCGGCGACGTCGTCTCGCTCCCGGCGGACCTCGCCGGCCTCGACGGCATCGACACCCTCGTCGACCGGCTCGGCGAGAGCGAGTCCCGGCTCGACATCCTCGTGAACAACGCGGGTGTCTCGTGGGGGGCCTCACTCGAGGAGTTCCCTGAGGTCGGTTGGGACAAGGTCATGGACACCAACGTGAAGGGCGTGTTCTTCCTGACCCAGCGCCTCCTCCCTCTGCTCGAGGCAGCGGCCACCCCCGACGACCCGTCGCGTGTGGTCAACATCGGCTCGATCGACGGCATCAAGACGCCCGTGTTCGACACGTTCTCCTACGGCCCGTCGAAGGCGGCGCTGCACGCGCTCACCCGCCAGCTCGCCGCTCGCCTCGTGCGCCGCAACATCCTCGTGAACGCGATCGCGCCGGGACCGTTCCCGACGTGGATGCTGAGCACCGGCGTGGGTACCGGAGGTGACGTCGAGGGCACGGACTGGGAGACGCTCGGCCAGGGCATCCCGCGGGGCCGTGTCGGGACGCCCGAGGACATCGCCGGTCTCGCCATCTTCCTCTGCTCACGTGCCGGGGCCTTCACGGTCGGCGACGTGATCACCTGCGATGGCGGCCTGCTCGTCGTGTAGGCAGTCGCCGGGAAGCCGGGCATGGGCGAACCGTGGGCGAGCACGATGTGTACCGGAATGACAGAAATCCGGCATTTCGGCACCACTCGATGACGCACGATGACCAGTTGGGCGCCCTGGGGGTTCCGTCGGGCCAAACTATGTGCTAACGTAGGCACATGCGTTTGCACATAGCTCTCGATGACGACCTGGTGGAGGAGCTGGACCGGCGGGCGGGCAAGCGACAGCGCAGCCAGCTCATCGCCGAGCTGATCCGCCGTGGTCTCGAGGACGAGAGACGCTGGGACGACATCGAGGCTGCACTGGGGTCGATATCCGACTCGGGCCACGACTGGGACGAAGACCCGGCTTCGTGGGTGCACCGGCAACGGTCCGCCGACTCGAGACGGGCCGGGTGATGGCTCGTGTCCTGCTCGACTCGACCGTGCTGATCGACGCGCTGCGTGGACGGAGCGCAGCGGCACGCATCCGGTCGCTGCGGCGAACGGGCGACGAGCCCTGGGTCTGCGTGATCTCGATCGAGGAGATCTGGAGGGGCGTACATCCCGACGAGGAACATGTTGCGGGCAGGCTGGTCAGGGGTCTGCGTCTCGCACCCCTTGGTGTGACAGAGGGAGTCCGGGCCGGGTCCTGGAGACGCGACTTCGCCCGGCGAGGCATCACGTTGCACCAGGCGGACTGCCTGATCGCCGCGGCGGCCGTGGGAACCGACGCCCGCCTCGCAACGGGGAACCCCGACGACTTCCCGATGCCCGAGGTGGCCGTCGAGCACTGGCCCGTCGGGATCTGAGCCGACTGGAAGCGGTACGAAGGGCCGACCCGGTGGTCGGCCTCAGTCGGACAGATCGTGAAGCAGTCCGCTCGGGTCGATTGGCGGAGCGTGTAGGTTTCGGTCCGAAGACCGGGCCGCGGACACCACTGCCTCGGGCCGGCCGTTCGAGATGGACACGACCCGGATGACGATCGTGGTGGCATCCGACTCCGCCCGAGCTCGCAGCGTGCAAGCGGCACGGTTCCTCTTCCCTGCAGCGCCTGTGATCGCATCTGGCCGTTAGCCCCGCATCTCTTGAGACCCCGCCATGAGGGCGTGGTAAGCTGCCTTTTCCATCGCGGGGTGGAGCAGTCAGGTAGCTCGTCGGGCTCATAACCCGAAGGTCGCAGGTTCAAATCCTGCCCCCGCCACCAACGAAACCAGCAGGTCAGGGGCCCTTTTCGGACAACCGAGGAGGGCCCTTCTGCTGTCCAGAGTGCCCGAACTTCTACACTTTTTCTACACTTTTCAGAGTGACGGGCTTGTAGCTGGTGGCACGGGCGGGTGCTGGACGGCACGAGCGACCGTGTGCGAGACAGGTCGCCGGGGTCGTCAACCCCGTCGGTCGCCGGCTCGAGGGGTCGACCAACGAGTGGGTGGCGCGTACCCTGAGCGGTGCAGCGCCAACGCCCGTCGGATGCCTCGGGTACTGGCCGTGTCTGCTGCAGGGCGTCCCTTCCTCCAACCTCCGAGAGAAGGGAATCTGTCATGCACGGGACCGTGACGAAGAAGGGCAACCGCTGGTACGCGGTCGTCTACGAAGGCCGCGACGAGGCCGGTAAGCCGAAGCGTCGGTGGATCTCCGCCGGGACGCGCAAGGCTGACGCCGAGCGAGTGCTCGCCGACCTCATCCGCAAGAAGCACGAGGGTGAGCCGCTCGTGCTCGCCAAAGGCACGCTCGGCCAGTACCTGACCGAGCGGTGGCTCCCGGTGCAGGAGTCGCGGCTGAGGCGCAGCACCTTCGACTCGTATCGGCGCAACATCGACCTCCACGTGGTGCCCGCGCTCGGTCAGCGCCAGCTCGCCAAGCTGTCACCGGGCGACCTCGATCTGTTCTACGCCGACCTGCTGGCGAAGGGTCGCCGCGGGAAGGGTACGGACCGCGAAGGTCTGGCACCGAAGACCGTGCGCAACATCCACGTGATGCTGAACAAGGCGCTGTCCGACGCGCAGCGCAAGGGCCTCGTGGTGCGGAACGTCGCCGAGCTGGCTGATCCGCCCAAGCTCAGCGCCCAGCGCCGCGAGGAGGTCAAGGCGTGGGACTCCGACCAGCTCTGCACGTTCCTCGATGCGATCGCCGCGCAGCGGTTCTTCCCGGCGTTCCACCTCTCCGCGCACACGGGCATGCGGCGCGGCGAGATCCTCGGACTTCGCTGGGGTGACCTCGACCTCGAGGCCGGTCGGGTGTCGGTGCGCCAGGCTCTCGTCTCGGTCGCGTACGAGGTGCACATCTCGGAAGTGAAGACGGGCAACGGTCGACGGACGATCGACATCGAGGAGGGCGCGGTCGCGGTGCTCGAGGCGTGGCGCCGGTTGCGCACCGACGAGCGCGGTGGCAAGGCGCCGGCGAAGTCGGACCTCGTATTCACTCGGGACGACGGGGCGTGGCTCCACCCGGACCTGTTCAGCCAGATCTTCGATCGTGCTGTCGCCAAGCTCGACGTTCCAGAGATCACGCTGCATGACCTCCGCCACACCCACGCCACAATCCTGCTGATGAACGGCACGCCGGTGAAGGTGGTCAGCGAGCGGCTTGGCCATGCCAGCCCGGCGTTCACCATGAGCGTGTACCAGCACGTGCTCCCCGGCATGCAGGCGGAGGCGGCCGAGCTGTTCGCCGAGGTGCTCCGCCAGGCCGCTGAGCGGAGGCGCCGGGGTACGATCGGCAGCTGACGATCGCTGCGACGATGGACCTCATGGGCGAGCAGGAGTCACCGCGTGCGGATCGACCGCTGAACACCATCACCGTGGCCGGTCGCGAGTTCCTGCTCGTCGAGGTCGGCGGCAGCGAGGTCCACGTGGCGTCCGAGTACACCGACGGCGAGATCGGGATCGAGGTCGGCGGATCACCCGACGACGATGATGAGGACGCGATCCTCTGGGCGAACAAGACGCTGTGCGGTCGCGAGTGGTTCCACGTGGCGCCGGGCGCCGAGGACCCGACGCTGCTGTGGCAGGACGCCGCCTACGCACCGACGTGTCGCGCGTGCCTGCGGGTGGTCGACTCCTGGCTCCCGAAGTCGACCGTGCCAGCCGGTCTGTCGTTGCTCGCCGAGGTGGTCGCCGACGCCGTCGTCGAGCGAAGCGCGACCTTCGTGACCGGCGTACCGGGCGAGCACCTGGAGGTCACCCGCCGAGCGATTCGGAAGGCGCTCCGCGATCGGGGCTTCAACTCGAACACTCACGTCATTGACGACGTACTCGGCGTGTGGTCTGACGATGCCTACAACGCCCTCGATCGTGACGACCTCGGCGCTAGCGTGAGGGCGGCGCTTGACCGGATCACCGGCGGCGAGATGAGCGAAGCCCCGACTCCGACACCGACGATCGCGTGGCATACCTGGGTCGCTGATCTCTGATCAGGCGCCAGACGTCGTGGTGGCTCGCAGCGGGCGTCGGGGCCTACAGCGACGCGTCGCCCGGCACTGGACTGCGATGGTGAGTTTCGACGCGATTCCGGGTGTCCGTGGTCGCTCGTGGGGAGTTCAGTCAGCGCTGAAGGCGCCGGGCCTGCGAGAATCCGCGAGATGTCTGATGAAAGCCTCGCTGGCGATAGCAGTTCGCGAAGCCTTTCAGCCGTGATGGCCGCTGCCCGTGTGGAGGTGGCCAGCCGCGTTGCCCGCAAATCTGAGCAGGGAGCTGACGCGAACGAGGAGCTCCTGACGGAGTGGCTTCTCGATGCGGCATGGCCCAGCGTCGAGTACGTCACCTTCAACCGGCGAGAGGAGGGGGTCGTCGGCGCCGACTGGCTCTGGTGGTTTCTAGACGAGACTGGAGAGTGCTTCGGGGTGTTGGTGCAGGCGAAGAAGATCCACCTTCGATCAGGCCGCCTGCATCTGGAGCTCGACTATCCGAAGCACTCCGGAGAGCAGATGCGCCGGCTGTTGGCGAGCGCCGATGAGTTCGAGGTTCCGGCGTCCTACGTTTTGTACTGCGGTGGGCACCCTGAACGTGAGGGTTTGGAATGCGGATCCCACGATCCACCGGGATGCGAGCGCTGTGCGCGATGTGATGTAGCGGTCTTGCCCGCGTTGATAGCGCGGAGCGTGGTCTTCCTGAATCTCGATCGCCCTCAAGACGTCGCACCGGACGCGTACCGTGCAGTGATACCGCTCGAAGACCTCATGGCTTCTGCCGACAGCGCGGTCCTGCCCCTCGGCTTCCGTGAGGTCAGCGACGAGTTGAAGCAGTACCTCATGACGCCTCAGATCGGAGCGCGGGGGGTGGCGAAGCTGTTCTTCGATGCCTTGAGCGAGCAGCGGAAGGGAGCGTTCTCGTCGTTCGCTGCCACATCGGAGATCATGACCTCGGAGATGGTGTTCACAGATCTCCCGACCGACGTGGGGCACTTCTCGACGCCGTACTGGGTGCATGTGCTTCGCGGGCTGCGTCGGGAACTGCCGCCGATCGTTCGCTCCATGGTGCTCGACGGCAACGACCTGCCCCAGCCGGAGGGCATAGCCGGCATCGCCGTCTTCCACGTGTAGCGGCGCTGAGGCAAGGCGGTCCGGGTGCTACGTCGGGGCCTTGAACATGACGGCGGTCCAGAGGCGGAAGCGGACGATGTGGACTTGGTTGCGCCAGCGGGCGCGGCTGTTCAGTTCGGTCCAGGTGATCGGGATGCCGTGGGCGCGGAGGCTGAAGGGGTCGCGGTAGCCGAGGTCCCAGAAGGTCCGCACCTCGGCCGTGTCGGAGAGGAACCGGCACACGGAGTTGGTGCGCTGGTGGCCACGGAGTCCCCGCTTGGTCAGGTCGTCGCCGCAGATGTCGCAGCGCTGGAAGTGGTCCACGAGTCCGAGCGACTGCTCCAGCGAGGCGAAGCACGCGGGTGAGAAGGCCGACTCGACATCGTGTCCGGCTTGGACCGCGGCGCGGGTCACGATCCACCATCGTCGTCCGGTCACCCCCGGGCGCGGTGACCGGACGACGACGCCGTTGGTCGCGTCGGTGTGGAGACGCATGCCCGGTCGGGGCTTCAGCAGGCGGTCGCCGCTTATGCCGCCCATGCGGACGCGCGCTATATCGCCGGCGGCACCGATTTGATGGTCAACGTTCGCCGCGGCATCGTCGCGCCGCAAACGCTTATCGATATCGGCGGCGTTGCGGAAATCACCGCCATCGACGCGCAGCAGAACGGTGGGGTGCGAATCGGCGCCGGAGTGACGCTGAACGAACTCGCCGCGCACGGACTGATCGCCAAAGAATACCCGGCCATCGCCGAGGCGGCGCGTCAAGTGGCGGCTCCCACCCATCGCCAGGTGGCGACGGTGGGCGGCAACCTTTGCCTCGACACCCGCTGCCTTTACTATAACCAGAGCGAATGGTGGCGCGTCAGCAATAACTACTGCCTGAAGAACAAGGGCGAGGTGTGCCATGTGGCGCCGTCCGGCAGCCGCTGTTTCTCCGCCTTCAGCGGCGATCTGGCGCCGACGTTGATG
>QWHP01000439.1 GCA_021404985.1 Actinobacteria bacterium ATB1 | reverse complement strand
GCTCGAGCGCTTCGATCAGCGACTGGAGCCGGAGATCGGGTTCATCGGGGAGTTCGGCGAGCCGGGCACGTAACCCGCGCTCGAGTCGGCACAGCTCGCTACCAAGAGCTGCCGCCCGAGCGCGCGCACCGCGCGCGGCACCGGGCTCCCGCGCGGGATCTCTCCGCGCTCCTCGCGGCAGAGCAACGATCGGTCGTCAAGACCGACTATGTCGCCGGAGACGGCGTCCCCTTCACGCTCTACCTCCCGGGCGAACCGGTGGCGGGACGCGACCTGCCTCCACCACCTGCACGCGAGGACCGTCCGCCCGTCGTCGTCTTCGCGCACGGCTTCTCGGGCGACCGGGCGATGGTCTCGACGCTCTCACGCCGCATGGCCGCAGCAGGATACGGGGTCGCGGCACTCGACCTACGCGGACATGGGACGAACCTGAACTCGTTCTCGTCGGGGTCCGAAACCGGGCTGACGGACGACATAGCCGACGTCCTCGCGTACCTGGAGGGTTCATCCCACGTGGACACCGAGCAGGTCGCCATCATGGGGCACTCGATGGGAGCAGGCGCCGCCCTCGACTTCGCCCGCAACGACGTGAGGCCATCGGCTGTGATCGCTGTGAGCGGAGCCTGGCCGCGGACCGGGCCGGTCGATCCCGACAACGTCCTGTTCCTTGTCGCAGAGGGCGACCCTGCACGACTCAAGGACTCGATATCCCAAGCTTCCGACCGCCTCGCAGACGGGACGAACGCGCGCACGGTGACCATCGACGGGACCGACCACATCACGATCCTCTGGTCCAAGGAAGCCGCCGAGGAGTCGATCGCGTGGCTCGATGAGACCTTCGGCGCCCAGCGTGAATTCCCGGCTCCCCTCTCGGACCCCCGCCTCGGCCTCGCCCTCCTCTACCTCCTCGCCGCCCTCGTCGTCATCGGCGCAGCCGGATGGGTGGGGGCACGGCTCGCGCCCTCGGGACCCGGCCCCGACGACAGGGGCTGGACAGGCACCGGCCTCGGCCTCGCCATGCTGCTCGTCGCGATCCTCCTCACCATGCCCGCGGCATACCTTGCAGCGCCGGTCTCCCTCGTCCCGCTGGCAGGGGCGGGGTCTCTGGTCGGATTCCAGCTGATCGTGGGTTTCTGGCTCCTCGCCGCCAGGATGGCGTCCCGGGCGGACGGCGCGCCGGAATGGGCTGCCGCTCTGCGCGGTTGCGACGCCGGCTGGAAGTCGGTGGGTCACGCGATCCTTCCTGCCGGGGTGGTCACTCTCGTCGCGACCTTGGCCCTTGCCCCCGCAGCAATCGTCTTCCACAACCTGATCCCCACGCTCCTGCGCTTGGGGCTCGGCCTCTTCACGGCCCTCCTGATCGCGCCCTTCGCGTTCGGCTTCAACCTCCTCCTGCGCCAAGGAGAGCCGCTGAGGGCCGCCCTTGCGGCGATCACCGGGCGCGTCGCCGTCCTCGTGGCGCTCGTCGTCGGGGCCTCGGTGGGGATCCTCGACGACTTCATCCTCCTGATGGCGCCGGTCATCGCGCTGGCCTGGGTCGTGCTCGAGACGCTCGCTATCGTCGCCTACACGTCGCGTCGCAACGTCGTCCTCGTCGCAGCGTCCGAGTCGCTCCTGACCGGACTTCTCATTGCGACGGTCATGCCGGTCATGGTCTGACCGAGGCGAGGTCCGACAGGGCCTTGGCGTAGTCGTCCCAGAGTTCGCGGGGCAGCGAGTGCCCCATACCCTCGAACACGACCAACTCGGATCCGGGAATCGCAGACGCGGTAGCCTCGCCGTGGCCGAGCGGGAAGATCGGATCCACGTCGCCGTGGACGACCATGCATGGCATGTCGAGCCCGCCGAGCGCCTCGGTGCGGTCCTCACTTGTGATGATCGCCATCATCTGTCGTGCCACGCCGTCGGGGTGGAAGCAGCGTTCCTCGGAGAGCGTTGCAGCCGCACGAACCTCGGCTTCGTCGAAGGGGAACGGCGAGTCCCCCCAGAGGACACGGGCTCCCTCGACCGCCTGTTCGATCCGCCCCTCCCGGGTGGTGGCAGGGGGTTGAGTCAGCACCCCAAGAGCTTCGGCGGTCGGGACGGGCAGATCTCGTCCGCCCGTCGTCGACAGCACCGATGTCATCGGGCGTGTGCGCTGCGGATGGCGGAGGGCGACGAGTTGGGCGATCATGCCGCCCATCGACGTTCCGACCACGTGCGCCGACTCGATGCCGAGGAAGTCGAGCAGCCCGGCCGCGTCGTCGGCCATGTCGGTGAGGGAATACGGTGCGGGAACCGACCGAGAGGCGACGTCGGCAAGCGCCGGTGCGCCGAGATCATCGAGCTTCGTGGACAGGCCGACGTCCCGATTGTCGTAGACGATCACTCGGAACCCCGCCGAGGCGAAGGCCTCAAGGTACCCGGCGGGCCAGCGCGTGAGCTGGACGCTGAACCCGTTCACGAGGAGGAGGGGCTCACCGTCCTCCGGTCCGTGGAGCTCGTACTCGATCTCGATCCCGTTTGCCTCAGCACGCATCTTCCTCGTCCTTCCTCAAACGCCGGCGGTAGCCGGTCGGTTGGTCTGTCGTCGGCATACCCTGTCGTCGGCATGCCCTGTCGTCGGCGGGTCCGAGGTGAGCCTCCATACTTGCATTCAGCGGGGCCTGAGCCCGTCGAGGATCATGTTCACGACGAACTCGGCGACCTCCTCGGTCTCGAAACC
>QWHP01000014.1 GCA_021404985.1 Actinobacteria bacterium ATB1 | reverse complement strand
GCCGGGGTGGACATCAAGGAGATGCAGGCATTCGAGGGATTCGACCATCTCCTCGGAGCGAACCGCGGCTGCTACGCGGCGTTCAGGGCCGTCTACGAGTGTGCAGTGCCGGTGATCGCCGCCGTGCAAGGCTTCTGCCTCGGCGGGGGGATCGGTCTGGCCGGCAATGCGGACATCCTGATCGCATCCGAGGATGCGACATTCGGTCTGCCCGAGGTGGACCGTGGCGCGCTCGGTGCCGCGACCCATCTGGCCCGGCTCGTGCCGCAGCAGCGCATGCGCCACATGGTCTACACGTGCGACAAGGCAACCGCGCACGAGCTGCGTTCATACGGGACGGTGCTCGACGTCGTGCCGCGAGACGAGCTCGCGTCCCGGGCGCGTGCAGTCGCATCCGAGATCGCCGGGAAGCACCCGACAGTGGTCCGGGCTGCGAAGCAGTCGCTCAACGGCATCGACCCCGTGGACGTGAACCTCAGCTACCGCTTCGAGCAGGGGTTCACCTTCGAGCTCAACCTCGAGGGCGTCGGAGACGAGTTGCGGGACGAGTTTGTCGAGCGGGGTGAGGGGAGGAAACCTTGACGGCGGACAAGACTCTGTCGGTCGACGAGGCGGTCGCAGTCGTCTCGGACGGTATGACCGTGGGCATCGGCGGTTGGGGATCGAGACGCAAGCCCATGGCGTTCGTGCGCGCCATCCTGAGAGCCGGGGTGAAGGATTTGACCGTCGTGAGCTGGGGTGGTCCGGACCTCGGGCTCCTGTGCGCAGCCGGACGCGTGAGAAAGGCGGTCTACGCCTTCGCAACGCTCGACTCGATCCCTCTCGAACCTCACTTTCGCAAGGCGCGCGAAACGGGCATGATCGAGGCCCGGGAATGGGACGAGGGCATGTTCTACGCGGGGCTCCTCGCGGCCTCGATCCGCCTGCCATTCCTTCCCCTGCGAGCGGGTCTTGGGTCCGACGTGCTTCGCCTGGACCCCGGCCTGCGGACGGTCGAGTCCCCCTACACGGAGGAGGAGCTCGTTGCCGTACCCGCCCTCGAGCTCGATGTGGCCTACGTGCACGTCAACCGTGCCGACGCTCGCGGGAACGGGGTGGTCCTCGGGCCGGACCCCTACTTCGACGACCTCTTCTGCAAGGCGGCGCGCCATGCCTACGTGTCCGCCGAGGAGCTCGTCAGCACGGACGGACTCCTCGAGGGCACCTCGGCTCGCAACCTCCTCGTCGACCGGACGATGGTCGAGGGGGTCGTCGTGGCACCCAACGGTGCCCATTTCACGGAGTGTCCGCCCGACCATGACCGGGACGAGATCTTCCAGAAGGCGTACGCGGGGACGGCAAAGGACCCGGATCTCTGGCAGGAGTTCTCGGCTCGCTACCTGGAGGTCGAGAGCGAGGCTGCCTACCAGGAAGCCGTGGAAGAGGACACGCGTGCACGGGCCGTCCGTGGAGGCGAGGGGGCCGGCAGTTGAGCACCGTGATCACGCGCGCCGACCATTGCGTCGTCGCCCTCGCAGAGGCCTTCCGTGGTGACGGTGAGATCTTCGCTTCGCCGATGGGCACGATTCCCTCGGCGGCGGGGCGTCTCGCTCGCGCAACTTTCGAGCCCGACCTGCTGCTCACCGACGGTGTCTCCATCGGAGTCGCCGGGATCCTCCCACTGGGAGGATCGGTTGGGGACAACGACACCTGCACGGAGGCGTGGATGCCCTTCCGGAAGGTGTTCGACACCCTCTGGTGGGGTCGCCGCCACGTGATCATGGGAGCAAGCCAGATCGACCGGTTCGGCAACCAGAACATCGCGTGCATCGGGCCCTGGGAACACCCGAAGGCCATGCTCCTCGGCATGCGAGGAGCACCCGGCAACACCATCAACCACACGACGAGTTACTGGGTGCCCAACCATTCGGCGAAGGTCTTCGTCCCCAAGGTGGACGTCGTGTGTGGCGTCGGATACGACCGGGCTGCTGCGCTCGGGCACGTCGCGCGGTTCCACGAGATCAGACGTGTCGTCTCGAACCTGGGTGTCTTCGACTTCGAGACGCCCGAGCGGGCAATGCGGCTGCGGTCCCTGCATCCAGGCGTCACCGTGGACGACGTGGTGGCGGCGACGGGATTCGAGATAGCGATCGACGCCGGCGTGCCGACGACGCGCGACCCCACGGACGAGGAGCTGGAGTTGCTCCGCACGCAAATCGACCCCACCGGTCTGTGCGCCCGCGAGGTCCCGCACGACTGACGGGGGAGTCAACTGCTGATCGAGATCGCCTCTTCGGGGCAGGCAGCCGCGGCCTGGCGTGCGGCTGTCTCGAACTCCTCCGGCACCTCCGGCCGGATGACCACGCAGTGTCCGAGGACGTCGGGCTGGAACACGTCCGGCGCGACGACGTAACAGCGTCCGTGTCCGACGCACTCGTCGGGATCGACTGAGACACGCATTGCGATCAGGACTCCTTTGCCGCGTTCCCGATCAAGAGAGGGAGCGGGCTCGCGGCCCTGATCCCGGGTGTGAACGCGAGGTTGGCTTCAGGCGGGACTGTGTACTCGGGCACGCGGGCGTGGAACTCCTCGAGGGCCACTCTCAGCTCGAGACGCGCCAGGTGCGAGCCGAGGCAGCGGTGTGGCCCGGCGCCGAACGCGATGTGCCGGTTCGGTTCCCGCTCGAAGTCGACCTCGTCGGGGTCGGGGAACTCTCTTTCGTCCGTATCTGCGGCGTGCAGGAGGCATGTGACCATCGAACGCGGTTCCATCGTGACGCCGTGCAACTCCACGGGTTCGGTTGTGAGGCGGATGATTCCCGTCACGGGGGTCTCGTAGCGGAGGAGCTCCTCGACCGCACCCGGGATCAGGGCCGGATCGTCCACCAGGGCCTGCCTCTCATCGGGGTGGCGCGCCAAGCGGGCGATCATGCAGTCGAGAGAGGCTGTCACGGTGTCGAGCCCGGCGATGATGAACAGGAAGCAGACGTCGAGGACCTCTTCGTCGGTCAGCGTGCGACCCTCGAGCTCGGTGTGGACGAGATAGGACAGGAGATCGTCGGTCCTCTTCGTGCGGCGTTCCTCCATGGCCTCCGAGAAATAGGCGTAGATCTGCTTGCCGGCATCCCGCCTCATAGCGTCCGCTGCCTTGATCAGCTCTGACGCGTCGTCGTAGTCCTCCGGGTCGACGTCGGCACGCAGAATCTGGTCCTTCCAGGTGAGGAACTGGTCGAGATGCTCCTGTGGAAGGCCCATCAGGCGTAGGAACAGCGTGCATGGAACCGGTACGGAGAACTGGTCGTGGAAATCGATCGTGGCGCTCCCGTCGAAGCGGTCGATGATCTCGTTCACGAGCTTGCGGGCGTCGTCCTCGATCACTGCGACTGCCTTCGGGGCGAACAGGGGATCGAGGAGCCTTCTGTACTTGGCGTGTTCCGGTGGGTCGATCTGGAGCGGTATCAACGGACGGTCCTGGCCGATCGGCACGGCTTCCGCGCTCGAGGAGAAGAGCTCGGGATGCTTGAGTACCCAACGCACGTCCTCGTACCTGGAAACGACGTAGTTCCGGAACGGCGGCGGTGTCGAGACGACCGGCGTCTCGTCACGCACTGCCTTGAAGTGCTTCTGTGGATCCCTGGCGATCTCGGCGTCGAACGGATTGAAGGCTTCCGCCGGCGTGCCCGAAGGCGGGTTCTGGTACTGGCTCATCGTTTCCCCCCGATGTCGGCTCAACTGGCAACTGGCAACTGGCAACTGTCGGATTCGATCATCTCGCAAGGGCGGACTCCACGAAGGCCCAGGTGTACTCCCCAAGCTCGACGGCGTCGCCGCCGATCTGTCCGAGGAGTAGAGCCTGGATCTGTGAAACCACGAGGTGGAAGACAGTCAACGTGTCGAGTGGTATCGACTCCGGTCGCACGACCCCTGCCGCCGCCGCTGCCTCGAGCTCTCTCTCGAGGAGGTCGATGAGCGGTGAAGTGACGCGCCGGACGGCCTCGGGGTCACGTCCCGCGAGGCGGAGCTGTTCATGCGCCATGACGGACATGTAGGGGCGGGCCACGTCGACGCTGAGGAAGCCGACGAGGCCGGTCACGTACGCGCGGAGGCGGCTGCGAGGGTCGGCGTGCTCGTCGACCATGGACGCGAGGATCAGGGCGCCCTTGTTGAGGTCCTCTTCCATGACGGCGAGCAGGAGGTCGTCCTTGCTCTCGAAGTGCCTGTAGAACGTCTTGGCCGCGAGCCCGCTTCGCTCGAGCACCTGCCTCACGGTGAACTGAGGGGATCCGTGTTCGGCGATGAGGTCACGCGCCGCCTCGAGGAGGGTGAACGCCTGTTGCTCCGAACGGGAACGCGCCGGGCCGAGGGACCGGTCGAGCATGCGGTCGCGCCACGTGGGTTCGCGCCGGATCCCGTTGCTGCCGTTGCCTGTCGCGACCTCGGCTTGGGGGCGGACGGCGGCGACCTGTCGGGAGAACGCCATTCTCCGACACTAGTACAGCGTTCTCTATACGGGCGGAGGCGTGACCGGCATGGCTGCGTTCACGGCGTCGTAGCTGATCACGGCTCGCATGGGCGTTGCCACTCTCGAGCACGAGGTCCGTGAGGAGCCCGTCCCGGACAGTCGCCCTTCCCTGCAGAGCGGAAGGGAGCGGCTCACCCGACGGACTGACCCCTCGAAGAGGGACCGTGACGCGCTCTCGTCGAGGTGGAACGCAAGTGGCTCGCCATGGCGCGTGACGTCGGTCACGTTCTCGAGCTCTCCGAAGATGTCCGCCATCCCGTTCGAGGGTCGGTTGTCTCGGAGGCCTCGGGGTTGGCGGCCTTCCAGCCGCCGTCGACGAAGTCCCACAGCCACATCTGGTCCCCCACGATCACAAGCTCGACGGTCCCGCCGTCGTACGTGACCGTCTGGCGGGTCCGGTCGGGTGCCTGGAAGCCACCGTTCACCGTGACCGAATCGGATCCCGATGACACGAGGGCTTCATATCTGAAGCTTCGGGCATCGGCCATTTGCGTGGCTGCGTTCCTCAACTCGGTGCCAGGATCGGCTCCGGCGGTGCCGTTCGACGCCGAGCTTGAGCAACCCGCCGATAGCAGGGCGACGAGGATTGCTGCGCCAATCCTCCCGATCGGCCGTCGAGTGCCCAAGCTCCGTTCTCCCGGTCTTCAACCGCCTCCGTGGCTTCTGTTCGGGTTCCCGGGCGCGTTCCTCCCGCTGTTGCCGAGGCTGTCGCATCCCCGCCCTGTTCCCTGACCCGCCCCGCGTCCTCGCCTACACCCTTGTCGGAGGTCCCTTGTCCCCGTCCCGCACTGCCGCTGTTGCCGCTCGAGCCTCCGCCCTGGGTGGAACCGCCCGAGTTGCCGTGGCCGGCGGCGTCGCCACTGCCTCTGCCTCCTCGTCCCGAGGAGCTGGAGCCGATTCCACCGTCGGATCCGGCGACGCCAGCGCCGGTCGAGCCCGCAGGCGTGGACCCAGCGGCACCTGGGGTGTCGCTCTGATCGGGGGACTCACCGGCCACCTGGAAAGCCATACCGGCTGGATCACCCAGAACGAGCCGAAAACTCCGCACCTCCCGACCGGGGGACCCGGCTTAGGCCGACCGGGGGGGTACCACGAGCATCTCGTCGAAGCGGCCACCGTCGGACACGGTGAGCGACATGGTGCCTGTCCCGAGCAGAGAGACGGTCCACGTGCCCCCCTGAGTGGGAGATCCGGTCTCTGTCTGGGCGGACGCCGGTTGAACGCTGAGGAGCATCAACGACAGAACGGCAGCGGCGACGGAGAACCCCCGCGCCGCGGGATTTGCCGTCCGCACGCTCGGCTCACGATCCACGTCCATGCTGTCCTACTTCCTCCCCATGACATGATCGGCAGCGTGTCCGGCATCATGAAGATCCGGGTGACATTCCCGAGACGGATGTCGTCCGATCGTGACAGGCATCCGGCACCCCGGGTACCGTGCCCTCATGAGTTCCGATCCTCTGCGGACACGCCTCTGTGAACTGGCGGGTTGTAGGTTCCCGATCGTCCAGACGGGCATGGGATGGGTCTCGGGAGTGAGCCTCACCTCGGCGACGGCCGAGGCCGGCGGCCTCGGCATCCTCGCCTCAGCGACGATGACCCTCGCCGAGCTCGACAAGGCGATCGGCGAGGTCAAGGAACGGACCGAAGCCCCCTTCGGAGTCAACCTGGTGCCGGTCCAGCCCGACTCCGAGGAACGCGTCCGCATGATCATCTCGCATGGTGTGAAGGTGGCGAGCTTCGCCCAGGCACCGGGCGAGGCGATGGTCAAGACCCTGAAGGACGCCGGCATCGTGTGCATCCCGACCGTGGGAGCGCCCCGCCATGCCGAGAAGACCGCGGCGTGGGGGGTGGACGCCGTCATCGCCCAGGGCGCCGAGGGGGGTGGGCACACGGGATCCATCCCGACTTCCCTGCTCGTGCCACTAGTGGTCGACACCGTCGACATCCCCGTGATCGCGGCCGGGGGCTACTTCGACGGCCGGGGCCTCGTCGCTGCCATGTCCTACGGCGCCGAGGGCGTCGCGATGGGCACCAGGTTCCTCCTGACTCGCGAGAGCAGGGTCCCTGACAACGTCAAGGACGTGTACATGGACACGGGTCTCCTGGGAACGGTTGTGACCGAAGCGATCGACGGTGTTCCCCAACGCGTGATCCGCACCGGGACCGTCGAGGCTCTGGAGGGCGCCTCGACCCTGACCCGCTTCCCGCGCGCTGCGGCCAACGCTCTGCGCTTCCGCCGCCAGACAGGTGTTGGCCTCGGCGACCTGCTGCGGTCGGGGCGCCGGATGCACAGGGAACAGGATCTGACCTGGAGCCAGGTCGCGATGGCAGCCAATGCTCCGATGCTCACGAAACAGGGGATGGTCGACGGCGACGCCGATGTCGGGATACTGCCGGCGGGCCAGGTGGTCGGGGCGATCGACGAGCTGCCGAGTGTGAGGGATCTCCTGACGCAGATCATGCGGGAGGCGGAGGCCACCCTGGGCCGGATCTGCGGTTCTGGGGGAGGCACGAGCCCGGAAGGGGAGGGGTCGTGAACGCGGTGTCCGCCGGCCTCCCAACTCTGCACCGCGCGGCGGCCGAAGCCTTAGCTGCGATCGTCGAGGAGGTGGCCGAGGCTCGCTGGGACTCTCGGACCCCCTGCCGGGAGTGGGACGTCCGCATGTTGGTGAACCACAACGTGGCGGAGAACCTCTGGGTGCCCGAGCTCATGGAGGGGGCGACGATCGACGAGGTCGGTGACCGCTTCGACGGGGACGTCCTCGGCGAGGACCCTGCCGGTGCGTGCCGCACCTCGACCGAGCCCGCCTGCGCGTCGATGGAGGTCCAGGGTGCGATGGAGCGGACCGTCCATCTGAGCTTCGGGGATCTTCCGGCTGCGGAGTTCACCAAGCAGAGAATCGTCGACCTGGTCGTGCATGCCTGGGATCTCGCCGCTGCCGCCGGACTCGACTGGCATCCTGACGCGGAGCTCGTCGGCGCATGTCTTGCGTGGGGGGAGGCCTGGCGGCCGATGCTCGAGGCCGGCACTCCGTACTTCGCGAGCCCCGTCGACCCGCCGGAGGATGCCGGCGACGCAACCCGGCTCGTCTGCCTCTTCGGGCGCGACCCTTCGGGTTGGCGGTGAGGTTCGCCGTCAGCCTGCCCAACGCAGGCGAACCTGCGGATCTCGTCCGTCTGGGTGTGCAGGCCGAGCGGAGCGGATGGGACGGCTTCTTCCTCTGGGACCACATGCAGCTCCTGAGGGACATGGAGCTGGACATCGTGGACCCATGGGTCGTGCTGGGCGCGGTCGCACAGGCCACCGACCGAGTGCGGCTCGGCACCCTCGTCACTCCGCTCGCACGGCGCCGTCCCTGGAAGGTCGCGCGTGAAGTCGTGACCCTGGACCGGCTGTCGGGCGGGAGGGCTGTGCTCGGTGTCGGACTCGGTGAGCCGCCCGAGGACGACTTCGGGGCTTTCGGCGACGAGGCGGACCGGAGGGAGAGGGGGATGCTTCTCGACGAGAGCCTCGAGCTCGTCGACCCCTTCCTGAGGGGACTTCCCGTCGACCATCGCGGGAGGCGATACGAGGTACACGCCCACCTCCGGCCCGCGTCCCTCCAGGAGCCGAGATTGCCCATCTGGGTGGCTGGCACGTGGCCCCACCCCAAGCCGTTCCGGCGCGCCATCCGTTGGGACGGGTTCGTCCCGGTCGGTGAGGGCGGCAGGCCCCTCGACGCCGCGGGGGTCGCCGAGGTGGCCGGGGAGATGCCGGACACGCACGACCTGGTCGTCACGGCGATGGACGACACGCCCGCCTCCGCCTACGAGCGAGCGGGGGCAACCTGGCTGGTGCGGTCCGCCTGGCCCGTTCCCGGATGGCTCGAGGAATTCGAGGAGACGGTCCGAGCGGGTCCTGCCTGAGGTGCCGCTCGGGGAGGCGCGCCCCACCTCTCCATCCTCCCGTCGGACGCCGTGGCTACGACGTGGATGCCTTCTCGGCAGGCGATCCTCCTTCCCTCCCGCTCACCTGCGATCAGTATCGACTTCGCCCAGACCTCGGCTCGGGCCGCCAGCGACCCGAGCGCCGTCACCCATCTCAGGTCGCTGCGGGCGCACGTACCGGCCCGCGGGTCGATCAGATGGTGACGTTCGCCTTCGGGGCCCCGCCAGCGGCGCAGGGCTGTGGTAGAGGTGGCGATGGCGCCCGACTCGATCAGATACGTCCCCGGATCCGCCGGCCCGGGCGCATGTTCGATGCCCACGGGCCAGGTGCCCGCGAACGGGCCAGGAGGCGAAGCGGCGATGTCGCCGCCCATGTCGACCAGCATCCCACGTGTCGATCCGAGATCGCGAACCACTTCGTCGGCGGTCCAGCCCTTCGCGATTCCCCCGAGATCCAGCTTCACTCCTGTGGGCAGGGTCAGGACGCGATCCCGATAGGTGGCCGAACCGGCGGACAGCGGGGAACCGGTGGCAGCGGGTCGAACCGGCATGCTCTCGGGGCGCCTGGCGTCCCGGGAGGACCGGAACGTGGTCGCATAACCCGCCTGCTCCAACTGTGTCAGCAGTGTCGGATCGAACAGGCCCCCCGTCTCGGAGCGGAGCGCGAACGCCAGGTCCAGGAGGGGATCGAGAAGCATCGACACGGTCCCTCCGCCCTGGGCGTTCAGGCGGCTCACCTCGCTCGTGTGGCTGAAACGTGTCAATCTCGCCTCGAGGCCGCCGATCATCGTCCGGGCCGCTCCGAGAACGGCATCTGCCCCAGGGCCCGGCTCCACGACCACGAGGCAGTCGCTTCCCATGGCAGGGAACCGGAGCAACGGCCATCCGGTGGGCATCACGACCCCCGCGAACGCGTGATCGGCTCCGGTGTCTCCGTCACACCCTCGGGGCCGGGGTTGGAGTCGGTGACGGCAGGTGAGGATGGCGCAGTCGACGGGGGCGATTCCACGCGGTCCGCCGGCGTGCGAACGAGGACCAGGGCCGTAGCGAGGCCGACGAGCGCACCACCGGCAGAGACCGCCGCCATGGTGCGGCGTTCACGTGTCGTGAGGTCACGTTCCGCAGTCGGTCTCGGGAGGATCCTGATGGCGACGGCCCCGCGGAGGCAGGCGAGCAGGAGGACCGCGAGACCGGAGGCGAGGACTGTGAACCTCACCCACAGGGAGTCCATGGACGATCCCGCGAACATCAGGTGTGCCCAGGTGAGGGCCCAGGCCGGATAGGCGAGCAGGTGGAGTGTCCGCCACAGTCTCGGTCCCAGGAATCGGCGGGCCGAGAAGGTCATGGCCACCGCTGCGGCGAGCTCAGCGGCGACTATTCCGGCCGCGAGCCCGATCCGGCCCTCTGAGGAGGCAAACGGGACGACCAGATCGACGATCGAGTAACCGACATGTGACTCGAAGAGCAGTGCGGCGACGTGGATGCCGACGAGGACCCAGGTCACCTGGTTCATGGTGCGGTGCCAGTTCTGCAGGACGGCTCGGGAGCTCGGCCGCTCCCGCTGGAGCGACGTCGCGATCCCCGTGACGGTCGTGGCCCAGAGCAGGGCGTATGCGACGAAGCCGGTGGCCCGGCTTGCCAACCAGGGCCAGTTGGGCGACCCGGCCTCCTGAACCGAGGACGCGGCGACCGTCCCGAGGCATGCGAGCGTGGCGGCTGCTGCGCCCCACGAGATCCCGCTTAGAAGACTGCGGCGCCGGAGGCGTGAACTTGTCTCGTGCATGACCCACAGCACATGCGCCCGGAGTCAGAGGACGGTGAGTCCGGCCTAAGAACTGGTTATGAAATGCGAAACGGGACAGCGGGCACGTCCGGCTGGAGGGCTCCGCGTGACGCTGCGTAAGATCTGACGGTTCGTCAGATCTGCGCCTGCCAGGAGAGCCCATGGCCAAGAAGAGAGTCCCGGCCATCGAAGGCTGGTTCACGACCGGGGACACCCCGAGTCTTCTCGGGACACGAGGGTCGGAGTCCGGCAGCTACTTCTTCCCCCCCCAGATAGCCGTGTCCCGAGACCCGAATGCCGTGGGCGAGGACTACGAGCCGGTGGAGCTGAGCCGCGAGGGCTCGGTCTGGTCGTACACCACGAACCACTACGCACCGCCGGAACCCTACGTCTCCCCGGATCCGTTCGTGCCGTACACCGTGGTCGCCGTCGAGCTCGACACCGAGAAGATGGTGGTCCTCGGCCAGTACGAAGGGGATCCCGAAGCCGATGGACTTTCAGTCGGTTCCCGTGTCGAGCTCGTCGAGGGGATCCTGTACGAGGACGACTCGACCGAGTACACCGTGTGGATGTGGCGAAAGGCCGGAGCATGAGCGCGGGCGGGCACGACGTGGCGGTCCTCGGCGTCGGAATGCACCCGTGGGGGAAGTGGGGGAGGAACTTCGTCGAGTACGGCGTGGCGGCCGCACGGGACGCCCTGTCGGACGCCGGCGTCGACTGGCGCGACATCCAGTTCGTGGCAGGGGGCGAGACCGTTCGCAACGGTTACCCGGGCTACGTGGCGGCGGCCACGTTCACCCAGGCCCTCGGGTGGAACGGAGCAAGGGTCGCGAGCAGCTACGCGGCATGCGCGTCCGGTGTCACGGCGCTCGAGACCGCCCGTGCCCAGATCCTGGCCGGACTCGTGGACGTGGCGCTCGTGGTCGGTGCCGACACGACTCCCAAAGGATTTCTGGCCCCGACCGCGGGTGAACGCCCCGACGACCCGGACTGGCTCCGCTTCCGGCTGCTCGGCGCGACGAACCCCACGTACTTCGCCCTGTACGCGCGTCGGCGAATCGACCTCTACGGCGCCACCACCGACGACTTCGCCGCTGTGAAGGTCAAGAACGCGCGACACGGGCTCACAAACCCCTACGCCCGCTACCGCAAGGAGTTCACTCTCGACGACGTGCGCAACTCCCCGATCGTGTCGGATCCGCTGCGGCTGCTCGAGATCTGTGCTACTTCCGACGGGGCTGCGGCCGTGGTCCTCTCCTCCGTGGACTATGCGAGGAGCCACGCGGGAGGCAGTCCGGTCCGGATACGAGCGGTGTCGACCGTTACGCCGACGTACCCGAACACCGTGATCGAGATGCCGAACTTCGCCACGGATTCCGCGGCGTCAGCGCCGCCACCCGAGCGGGGCTTCCGGGATTCCGTCGCCGCTGCCGCGTACGAGCAGGCGGGTCTCGGTCCCGAGGACCTCGACCTCGCGGAGGTCTACGACCTCTCCACCGCGCTCGAGCTCGACTGGTACGAGAACATTGGCCTCTGCAAGCAGGGCGAGGCGGAACGGCTGCTGCGCGACGGGCAGACGACGCACGGCGGAAGCTGCGTCGTGAATCCGTCCGGGGGCCTTGCCTGTTTCGGGGAGGCAGTGCCGGCACAGGCCATCGCTCAGGTCTGCGAGGTCACATGGCACCTGCGTGGCCAGGCGGGAGAACGCCAGGTCGAGGGCGCGAGGTGCGGACTGACCATCAACCAGGGACTCTTCGGTCACGGCTCCTCCGTGATCCTCTCGACGTGAGACCCCGGACGAGGTGACATGGATCTCGACTTCACAACGCAAGAGAACGACTTCAGGGCGGAGGCGCGCTCGTGGCTGGAGGCGAACGTTCCGCGCACCCCCCTCCCGTCCGGGGACACACGTGAGGGATTCGCAGCACATCTCGAGTGGGAACGTCTGCTCTTCGACGCGCGGTGGGCCGTGGTCTCCTGGCCCGTCGAGTACGGCGGCAGGGAGGCGACCCTCATGGAATGGCTCGTCTTCGAGGAGGAGTACTACCGGGCCGGAGCGCCGAACCGAGTCACGCAGAACGGCATCTTCCTCCTCGCCCCGACGATTTTCGAGTACGGCACGCAGGACCAACGAGATCGGCTCCTGCCCCGGATGGCGGCTGCGGAGGACCTGTGGTGCCAGGGGTGGAGCGAGCCGGACGTAGGAAGCGACCTCGCCGGGATCAAGGCTCGGGCGACCAAGGTGGACGGCGGCTGGCTGCTCGACGGTCAGAAGACCTGGACGACACGCGGGGCCTTCAGCACACACTTGTTCGGACTCTTCCGCTCAGACCCCGAGGCGGAACGTCACCGTGGCCTGACCTACTTCCTCGTTCCCCTCGACGCAGAAGGAGTCACGGTCACAGGGGTCGGGCGTCTCGACGGGGACGAGGGCTTCGCCGAGGTCTTCTTCGACTCCGCCTTCGTCTCGGACGAATCCGTCCTGGGCGGTGTCGGCGAGGGCTGGAAGGTCGCCATGTCGACCACTGGCTCCGAGCGGGGTCTCACGCTCAGGTCGCCCGGACGTTTCATGGCGACTGCGACGCGGCTCGCGGAGCTCTTCAGGTCGCGTGCCGGGAGCGCGGACGACGTCCTGCGCGAGACGGGGGTCAAGGGATGGATGGACGCCCAGGCGTACAGGTTGTTCACGTACCAAACGGTCAGCGACATGGTCGAGACCGGTCGTCCGATGGGTGTCGAGTCTTCACTCAACAAGATCTTCTGGTCGGAGATGGACGTCCGCCTCCACGAGACGGCCCTCGCGCTCCTCGGAGTGGACGGCGAGCTCGACGAGGGGTCGGCCGACGCGGTGGATTCCGGCGCGTGGATGAAGGGCTGGCAGTTCGCGCTCGCCGGGCCCATCTACGCGGGCACGAACGAGATCCAGCGCAACGTCGTTGCCGAGCGCGTGCTCGGTCTACCCAGGAAATAGGTGTCCGAGATGCGGTTTCGCTTCAGCGACGAACAGCTCACGTTCAGGGACGCAGCGCGGGACCTCCTCGCGAAGGAGTGTCCGCCGTCCGTGGTCCGCGCAGTGTGGGATGGCGACACCGCCGGTGAGGACGCCGTCTGGGCTGCGCTGTGCGAGATGGGTGTCGTCGGCCTGCGGGCGTCGGAGAAGCACGGGGGCCTCGCTCTGTCGGATCTCGACCTCGTTCTCCTTCTCCGGGAAGCCGGCCGAGTCGCCCTTCCGTACCCGGTCGTCGAGACGGCAGCAGTCGCCGTTCCCCTCCTCGACGAGATCGGTGGGAGTCTCGCGGCCGAGTGGATCCCCCGCATCGCCTCGGGGGAGACACATGTGGCCGTCGGCCTGCCCGGTGAGAGGTTCGTCCCCGCAGCCACCAAGGCAGATCTCTTCCTCTTGGTGGCGGGGGACGCGATCCACGCAGTGCCCCGCGGGGACCTGACGATCCGGCCCCAGGTGTCCGTAGACCGCTCCCGCCGCCTGGGACTCGTCGACTGGGCTCCATCGCCCGCCACGCGCGTTGCCGAGGGGGCCACAGCGACAGGGCTCACCGAGCTGTCACGCCTCCGTGCCGCCCTCGGAACGGCAGCCTTCCTCCTCGGACTCGGGAGGCACCTCCTCGATATCACAGTGGGCTACGCCTGCGAGCGTCACCAGTTCGGTGTGCCGATCGGATCGCAGCAGGCCGTCAAGCACAAGCTTGCCGACGTCGCCGTGGCTCTGACCTTCGCAGAGCCCGTCGTGTACAGGGCGGCGTACTCGCTGGCCCACGGCCCCGGCCTCGCCGACGAGGTGGTCGGGGAGGGAGTCGACGTCCACGTCTCGATGGCCAAGGCGATGGCATCCGACGCCGCGATGCTGGCGGCCGAACATGCCCTCCAGTGCCACGGAGCGATCGGGTACTCCTACGAATACGACCTGCAGCTCTGGATGAAGCGAGTCTGGTGCCTGGCCGCGGCCCACGGGGATGCGCGGACCCACAGGAGCGTGGTCGAGCGGGCTGTCCTCGGCTGATCCTCAGACGACCTTCCTCACCGTGTCACCTCTGGTGACCGTCCCGTCCCGGACAACCTTCGCGTTCAGGCCCCTGAGTCGCAGCCCGTCCCCCTCCGCCGAGTTGACAAACGAGAGAGCGGCCGCTCCGAAACGCGACCGGAACTTGGCGCAGCCTCGGTGGGGCTGCTCGGTAACCTCGAT
>QWHP01000438.1 GCA_021404985.1 Actinobacteria bacterium ATB1 | reverse complement strand
AAGGCGTGCCGACACGAGGGCAGGCACGAGGAACGTCCAGTAGGTGTCACTGCACGCAATGCCGTTGGCGAGCACGACGGCGGGGCCGTCACCCCAGCTCGCCCAGGCAAGCCTGGTGCCGTCGAAGGACTCTGTGTGGTGGAAGGTACCTGCTACTGCCATGCAAAGACCGGACGCCCCCGAAGACGATGCCCTACGCTACCTCCTGCCGTGCTGCCAGTGATCGATCTGCGAGTGGAACCCGACCGCTTCGGCGAGGCGACCACGCGTCCGGCGGGGTCGCTGGACGCAGCGCGTGACGTTGCCCGACGCCTCGTAGCCGAGGTGCGAGACGGCGGCGACGCTGCCCTGTGTCGGCTGACACGCGAGCTCGACGGGGTGGAGATCCGCCCCAAGGAGCTCCGAGTCGAACGTTCCGAGCTGGAAGCAGCCTGGAGGTCCGTGGGTCACGCTGTGCAGCGAGCTCTGGAGCGGGCAGCGTCGCGGATACGCAAGTGGCACCACGTGTCCCCGGCGACGGACCACACCTGGAGCGAGGACGGGATCGAGGTCGCCGAACTGACCGTCCCCGTGGGGGCCGTCGGGGTCTACGTTCCGGGGGGACGCGCACAGTATCCGTCCACGGTCCTGATGACGGTCATTCCGGCCCGGGCCGCAGGCGTCGAGAGGATCGCGATGTGCGTGCCTCCCGGGCCGGACGGGACGATCCCGCAGGGCACGGCAGCAGCCGCTCACCTCACCGGGGTCGAAGAGGTGTATCGGGTCGGTGGCGCACAGGCGATAGCCGCCCTCGCGTACGGTACGGAGTCGATCGATCCGGTCGACATGATCGTCGGGCCCGGGAACGCGTACGTGGCGATGGCGAAGGTCGAGGTCTCCTCCGTGGTGGGAGTCGAGTCGATCGCCGGTCCCAGTGAGTGCGTGATCGTCGCGGACTCCGGCGCACCGCCCCAGACGGTGGCATGCGACCTCCTTGCCCAGGCCGAGCACGGTCCGGGCGGCCTCGCCGTCCTCGTGACGTGGGCAGACGACCTCGCCGGCCAGGTCCCGACGGAGGTTCGCAGGCTCGTTGAGGAGAGCAATCGTTCCACGGAGATCCTCTCCACGCTCACGGAGGGCGCAAGGATCGTCCTCTGCGACAACGCCTCGGCTGCGATGGCTGTCGCGAACGCGATCGCCCCGGAGCACCTGCAGCTCATGGTCGCCGAACCGGCCGGCCTGCTGGAGCTCGTTCGCGACGCGGGCGCGGTGTTCGCCGGTTACGACACTCCCGTGACGCTCGGCGACTACGTCGCAGGTCCCTCACACGTCCTTCCGACGGGCGGCGCCGCCCGCTTCGCGTCGGCGCTGCGGACACAGGACTTCCGCAAGTCGATCCACGTGGTCTCGGCCTCGCGGTCCGGCCTGGAGTCCATCGGACCGGATGCGGTGGCGCTGGCCACAGCCGAAGGCCTCGAGACCCACGCCCGAGCCGTTTCCGTGCGTCTCGCCGGGTCAACTGGATGCGAGGCGCCGTGACCCCGCGCCTGCGCACCGGCCTCGCGGCCCTCGGTGGCTACCACTCGCCCCAGGTCGACGTCCGTGTCCGGCTCAACAACAACGAGAGCCCGTATCCGCCACCGGCAACCTTCGTCGACGAGCTCGCCGCAGCAGTCCGCAAGATCCCACTGAACCGGTATCCGGAGAGGACCAACAGGTCCCTGCGTCGCGCCGTCGCCGAGGTTGCCGGTGTCGGGGAGGGCCAGGTGTTCGCAGCCAACGGCTCGAACGAGGTCCTGCAGACCCTCCTGCTCGCGTACGGGGGCGGGGAGCGAAGGGCGCTCGCGTTCTCGCCCACGTACACGCTTCACGCCCAGATATCCCGCGTGACCGGCACGCCTCTGACGGCGTTCCCCCGCACGCCGGACCTCTGTGCGGGGCCCGAGGTCGTCGAGTCTGCTCTCGCCCAGGTCGATCCCGACATCGTCTTCTTCTGCCATCCGAACAATCCGACAGGTATTGCCGAGGACCCCGCAGCGGTGCGTATCGCGGCCACCGGCGGAACACGCCTCGTGGTCGTGGACGAGGCGTACGTCGAGTTCGCTTCGACGTCGATGCTCGGTCTGGTCGACGACCACCCGAACGTCGTGGTCGTGCGGACGCTCTCGAAGGCATGGGCTGTCCCTTCGTGCCGCATCGGATATCTGATCGGCGCCGAGGAGCTCGTGAGATCCCTTGAGGCGGCGGAGCTCCCGTACCACCTCGGTGCCCTGTCCCAGGAGGCGGGCAGACTCGCGCTCATGTACGAGGCGGACATGCGAAGGCGGGTCGAAGAGGTCGTCGGCGAGCGTGACAGGATCGTGACCACCGTCGCGGAGATGGACGGAGTGGACGTGTGGCCCTCCGAGGCGAACTTCGTCCTCATCCGCCCCCAGGTGGAGCCGGGGGCGGTCTGGCGAGGCCTTCTCGACCGCGGTGTGCTCGTCCGGGACTTCTCCTCGCGTGAGGACCTCCCGGGTTGCCTTCGGGTCACGGTCGGGACCCGCGACGAGAACGACGTCTTTCTCGCCGCGCTCGTCCCGGTCGCCCGCATCGGCTGGGCGCTCGCATTCGATCCCGATGCGCTCGGCGCGAACCCGGCGGAGTTCATCACCCGCTCGACCGGGGACTGGACGCTGCGCTTCCTGCTCCTCACGCTCGCGGTGACGCCGCTGCGCAAGGCGCTCGGCTGG
>QWHP01000437.1 GCA_021404985.1 Actinobacteria bacterium ATB1 | reverse complement strand
GCAGCGGACTTCGACTGGAATGCCGCGGTCTCCGAGATGTCCTTGGCCGTGCGCGTCAGGTTGAGCAGCGCGTTGTTGACCTGGACGTAGGCGGCCTGGCGGTTCTGAAAGGTGCCGATGCGGCTCTGCAACTGCTGGATGGGCCGCTGACGGAGGGACAGCAGCTGCCCGATGATCTGGTCCACCGGGAGACCCGAGACGAGACCGGTGCCTGACGCCAAGGCCATCGGAAAAACACTCCTACCACCCCCCTCTTCTGCACGTGGTGTGCCGGAGAGGAGGGCGGCGGTGGCGTGGCCTCGAGCCGCGCCACCGCCGTCGGTTCATTCATCGGTGGATGGGGGCCTACCCTTGACTGTTGACCAGCAGGCCCTTGATCTCGGACTGAGAGGCGATGATCTCGAACAGCCCCTCGGGGGGGATGAAGCGGATCACCTCCTGTGTCTGTTTGTCGACGACCCGGATCCGGACGTCGCCAGTCTCGTAGTTCACCTCGAATTGCACACTGGCGCCGGCCTGGGTCCGGACTTTCTCGTTGATGGCCTCCACGACCTTCCGCAGAGACTCCTCCGACGGCTCCTCCACCCGGAGGGCCGGCACGGAGGCCGACACCACCGGGAGGGGACGTGTCTCCGGCCCGGAGGCGGCCATCTCACCAGCCGGGCGGGCCGGCGAGAGGGGGGGCACAGACCGCCCCGGGGCGGAGAGCGAGATAGGAGCGATCGTCATCGCGAGTCACCGGGAGGGCGAGGGGATCACGGCGTCCCCCCCGTCCTCAGGTTCTCTCCGCGTCAGCGGAGGAGCGACAGGGCGGCCTGCGGGACGACGTTGGCCTGGGCCAGAATCGCCACGCCCGCCTGCTGGAGGATCTGCGCCCGGGTGAGGGCCGCCGTCTCCTGGGCGAAGTCGGCGTCGCGGATGCGCGACTCCGAGGCGCTCAGGTTCTCTGCCGTGGTCTGGAGGTTGGCGATCGTCGACTCGAGACGGTTGGTGACCGCGCCGAGACCGGCACGGGCCGCGTTCACCTGCGCGAGGGCGGCGTCAGCCGTCGTGATGGCGGCCTGGGCTCCCGAGAAGGTGGAGATGTTGACGGCGTTCAGCGCGCTGGAGTTGAGCGCCTTCGTGCCGGCGGCGTGACCCGCAGCGGAGGCGTCGGAGCCGCCGACGGTGAACTGCTCGAGCGAGCTGAGCGTCACCGAGCCCTTGTACACGGCGGCGGCGACGCCGGTGATCGTGGCGCCGGTGCCGGCGGCTGTGACCTGGATGTTGCGCCCGTCGGCCGCCGTCAGGACGAGGTTGTTGCCGCTGATCGACGCGGTGACGCCGGTCGAGGCCGCCTGCGCGTTGATGAGGTTCTGGAGCGCGCCGTCCGCGTCATTGGCCTGGATGGTGCCCGCGTTGAACGTCACGCCGTTGATGGTGAAGTTGTTCGTCGAGTTCAGCGTGCCGCCGCCGACCGCCGAGCCGCCCGTGGTGGTGGCCGCGTTGACCGTGGCCGTCACGTTGGTCTGGCCCGAGGAGGCGTTGATGGCCGCCGCCAGAGCGATGGCCGAGACGGCGTTCGCCGTCGTCGACACGGTGTCGTCGCTCGCGACGGGGTTGGCGATCTGGATGCCGTTGATCGTCAGGTCGTCGAGGTCACCGGCGGCCGCGGCCGTGATGGCGCTTCCGGCGTAGGTGGCCGTCGCACCCAGCGAGATCGCCCGGATGCTCGTGATGTCGACGCTGATCGTCTGGGCCACGTTCGCACCGACCTGGAGGGAGGTGCTCGTGAACGAGCCGTCGAGCAGGTTGCGGCCGTTGAACTGCGTGGTGGTGGCGATGCGGTCGATCTCGGCCGTCAGCTGGGTCACCTCGGCCTGCAGCGCCGTGCGGTTGGCCTGGCTGTTCGTGCCGTTGGACGACTGGACGGCCAGCTCGCGGATGCGCTGAATGAGGTTGGTGACCTCGCTGATCGCGCCCTCGGCGGTGCCCACGAGCGACAGGCCGTCGTTGGCGTTGCGGACGGCCTGGCGGAGGCCGCGGACCTGCGAGCGCAGCGACTCGCTGATCGACAGACCCGCCGCGTCGTCACCGGCGCGGTTGATCCGGAAGCCCGAGCTCAGGCGCTCCAGCGCCCGATTCAGGCTGGTGCTGCTCACGCCGAGATTGCGCTGGGCGTTGAGCGAGGCGACGTTGGTGTTGACGGAAAGAGACATGACATAACCTCCATGTCAGTGCACCGCGGCCGAGACCCGGCCGCGAGGGGTCAGGCGTCCTTGCCTTTCCCCTGATTGGGGGATGGGTGGGAGAGTGGGGATGGCGCTGGGTCCCTCTCCCGGGGGACCCCGGCGGTGGTGCCCCTCTCTCGGAAGGCTCATCCTCGAGCCGCTTCCGCCAGGCAGCACTCCGCGGTTTCAGGCATCGTATCGGCGCTCTGAAGCGGGGATTGAATTTTTTTCCCGCCCGCGGAATCCTTTTCCCCGCGCATGTCCGGCAACCCCGATTGGCACGTCCCGTTTGCCCTCCTCGGCCTCTGGGTCAGTGTGGGGGTGATCCTGTACTACGTCATCCACCGTGGCCGTGGCGGCGGCTGAGCTCACACGCGGGGCAGGCCTGCCCGGACCAGCATCTCGGCGGCGGTGGCTCTGGCAGACGTGCCGGGCCGAATGTCGCGCGCGACGCTCCGCGCCTCCTCGCCTTGGCCCACACCGATCAGGGTTCCCATCAGGGCCAGCC
>QWHP01000013.1 GCA_021404985.1 Actinobacteria bacterium ATB1 | reverse complement strand
GGGACTTGTACCGGAGGGAACTGTGCTGTCCGACCGCGATCCGGACGTCCCGGCCTGGGAAAGCCTCACTGAGGACGCGAAGCGCCTCTACGCACGTCAGATGGAGGTGTACGCCGGCTTCCTCACCCAGACCGACCACCACTTCGGCCGTGTGCTCGACTTCATCGAGGAACTCGGAGAGCTCGACAACACCATTGTGATCGTCGTGTCCGACAACGGCGCAAGTGCCGAGGGGCGGCAGTTCGGTTCCGTGAACGAGGGCTTCATCTTCAACAATGCCCCCGACACCGTCGAGCGCAACCTTGAGTACTACGACCGTTGGGGCGGTGTCGACACGTTCCCCCACTATGCGTGGGGTTGGGCATGGGCCGGGAACACACCGTTCCGCAGATGGAAACGGGAGACCTATCGAGGTGGAATCAGCGACCTCTGCGTCGTCTCCTGGCCGGCGGGCGTCGACGCCGAGGACGAAGTGCGGAGTCAGTACGCGCACTCGGTCGACATAGTGCCCACCCTGCTCGACGCCATCGGTATCGAAGCGCCTGCCACGATCCGGGGGGTCCCACAGTCGGACATCCACGGAGTCAGCTTCCGGCACACCTTCGACGACGCCGATGCGGAGTCCAGGCACGAGACGCAGTACTTCGAGATGTTCGGTCACCGGTCCGTCTACCACAGGGGCTGGAAGGCGGTGTGCCCATGGGTCGGACCCAGTTTCGTGGAGGCCGCGCAGAATGGAAGGCTGTTCGGGATCTCGGACCTGACGGGCGAGATTCTCGACCAGCTCGACGCCGACGGCTGGGAGCTCTACGACCTCACCAGAGACCCCACCGAGACGACGGACCTCGCCGAAGCAGAGCCCGGTCAGCTGCGGGAGATGATCCAGCGTTGGTATGTCGAGGCCGGCAAGTACGGGGTTCTCCCCCTTGCCGGTGTCAGTCTCCAGCGCCTCCTCGGGAGACCCGAACCGAGTGGTTCTCGTACGCAGATCGTGTTCTACCCGGATGCTGCGCCCCTCCCCTTCGCCGCGGCGCCGGCGTTGGTGAACCGTCCCTACAGCCTCGAAGCGGAGGTCCAGATCGACCACGAGGATGCCGAGGGAATCCTCTTCTCCCAGGGGGGACGCCACGGCGGGTTCGCCTTCTACATGCAGGACGGGCGCCTCGCCCACGTGTACAACTACCTTGGCGTCGAGTGTTTCGCCGTGGAGTCCGACACGCGGGTCGCGGTGGGTGAGCACATCCTCAGATACGAGTTCGAGCCGACCGGCGGCCCGAACCTGCTGTTCGGGAAAGGGGTCCCGGCGCGCAGCAAGATCTTCTGCGACGGCCGGTTGCTCGCCGAGGCCGAGTTGCCGCACTCCATCCCGATCATGACCGGCCTGGGAGGGGGGATGACCTGTGGCTATGACTCGACCGACTCCATAGATCCCTCCCGGTGGCGGCCACCCTTCCGGTTCAGCGGCCAGATCCGGCGGCTCACTTTGGACCTCGAGGGCGATGGGCCGCTCGACCTCGCCTCAGAGGTGGAAAGGCTCTTCGCCCAGCAATAGCGCGAGGAATCCGTCATGCCCTCGGATGAAAGGGTGGGAAGAGCCTCGTGCCGAAGGGGTGCACGTGAACGAGTCGATCCTCATCGCTGCTGCGTGACATCGCTCGGCGCATTCCGGATCTTCCTCTGGAGGTGGCGCCCCGACCGGCGGGACGGGACCAAGCGCCGGTTTCCCTTCGTGTCGGCGGCGGTACTCGGGCTCGCAGCCGGCTATCTCTGGTTCGTCGGCATTCGTCACGCACGTCTCGAGGCGCTGTTGAACGAGGTCGCCTCGACGAGACGCCGGTCGTACTCGGGTTCACCGACAACGAGGGAGAGGCGTGGTTCCCCGGAGGTGTTCCCGAGAACCGGACGATGCTGAGGAAAGGAGCCTGATCCGGTCTCCTCTCCTACATCGAGGGCGAGAAGTCGCACCCGACGGAGCGCGAGGTCATGGGCGTCGGTGTCCTCACGCACGAGCCCATGCACATGTCCGGACACGCCGACGAAGCACAGGCCGAATGCGCCTCGGTCCAACGAATAGACCAGACAGCGGTGCTCCTCGGAGCCTCGGAGGCCGAAGCCTTGGGTCTCGCGCACTCGCACATGCGCATCTGGTACCCGCGTCTCTCCTCGCGATGGCACAGTCAGGACTGCGTCTCCTGGGGGAGCGCCGACGAGCACAGCCCCCTGCTGCCTTGGTAGCGGGCTTCGCCGTAGAGTTCGACACTGCAATCGGTGGGGGCCACTTTGATCGTCGTGTATGCGCCCCGCCCAAAAAAGGGCGCCGCGTCACTCGGTGAGGCTCACATGCCGGCCCTCGAAGGACTCGATCCGGACGACGGCCGCCTCGATCAGTCGGTGTGACAGGTCGGCAAGCGCCCTTGCGACGGCCAGGTCCTCACCGACAGTCGGGATGTTCGGATCTGCCGGGTTTCGGCGGGCGAGCCCGGTACCGGTGAAGTCGTTGCCGCCCAATAGAAGGCGGGCCACCGCCTCCGTGTGCTCCTCGTCCTCGTCGACGTCGATCTCCAGAGAGAACCGCTGGTTTGCCATGTCGCCACCTCCGTGCCCCTGGCGTTCCGAGGTCCGGCCACCAAGAGATCTAGGTCAAGTTCCGGGGTTCCGCAAGGGAAGGAGCGGAAGGATCTCGGTGCCGATTTCGTCGAGCAGCTCAGGGTCGTCCTTGACGAGGGGAGAAAGCACGATCTCGTCGGCCCCGTATGTGGCAAGGCGCTCGGCACACGACGCTGCGTCCCCCACGATCGCGCGGGCCTCGACCTCTGCCCGGTCGACCCCCGCCAGCCACCCCGCACGCGCCCTCAGGCGGTCCAGGACCGTTTCGACGGCGGCGGGGCCGGCAGCGGGTAGGACGTGCAATCCCACGGATCGGCGTACCAGACCCGGATCGCGTCCCTGTCGCTCGCAGCACTCCGTGAGTCTCGACGACAGCGCCAGGAACGTGTTCGGAGCGACGTCCCAGGCGACGTTCCATGTGTCGGCGAACTCGGCTGCGATCTCGAGCACCGCCTCGCCCCAGCCGCCGACGAGCAACTCTGTGCCGGGAGACGCAGAACGCAGGGACATGCACAGGTGCCGGAGATGGTCGGCCCTGGCGGTGTACGGAGTCAGTCGCACCCCCAACGCCTCGTGAATCACCGGGTTCCAGCCCGCGCCCAGGCCCACGATGCCTCGTCCGGGACACAGGAGCTCGAGCGAGCGACACAGATCGGCAATCGTGTCCGGAGCGAGGAGCGATCCGGCCAGAGTCAGGGTCCCGACGCATATCCGGGTGGAGCGAGCGGCAACAGCTCCGATCATGGCGAGAGGGTCGAGTGCCCCGCTCACGGTACCGTCCGGTGCGACCACCCAGGGGTGGTCCGAGAGCCAGACGGACTCGAACCCGAGTCTTTCAGCCCTGAGCGCGAGAGAGACGACGTGCCCGGGGTCGGGACGACCGGAAGCGAAGTCGATGTCGTATTGGGGAAGGACGACGCCTGCCTTCACATCTCTCCGATGCCGTTTGCCCAATGGTCACAGATCGGGAGCTTCGCAACCTCGCAGCCTCGTCGGCCTCGTCCGCGACAACGCGACGCCGCGGGGACTGCAGCCCGGACCCCGCACGAAGGGCCAGAGGTCCCTTTCCAGCTTGTGCGCCAGCCGTTAAATTCACAACTGCGTTGTAGAGAAACACCCGGTGGGCTGCTATGACGACAGCGACCGTTCAACACCAAGCTCGTGCTCTCGGCAACGAGACGCGATACCGGATCTACCAATTTCTCGCCGAGGCCGACGAGCCCGTTGACGTTACGGGATTGGTCGACGAGTTCGGCCTGACCTACAACGCGATGAGGCGGCCCGCGACCGCCCTGAGGAGACGCTCTCTCTCGGGGAAGCCTGGCGCCTCGGATTCGGAGCGCTGGGAGCAGCCGCTCTGGCGGAGCTCCTGGTCCTGCAGCTCGGCAGCAGGACGGTCATACACGTACCCGGCCTGGATTCCCTCGCTGGGCCTCTGACAGCGGTCTCGACCATCGGCAGATACCTCTACTACTTGGCGGCCGTCCTCCTCGTGATCTCCCTGGCCATCGGTGTGCGGGCCCTCGCTGCGGTGCCTTCCAGAGCGGTGCGCCTCGCTGCCGCGGGTGTGGTCACCTTCGGAGCAGGTGCAGTGGCGGGACTGTTCGGGTGGTCTCTGCTGTCCGCCGTGCTCACGCTTGCCGGCGTGATGCTGTGCCTCCCCGCAGCCGCGCACAGATCGGCTCGAGACAGGGTGGTCTTGGGTGCATTCACCATCGCGTTCGTGGCATTCGGACTCCACACCCTGGTACAGCTCGCGGCACAGGCCGGTTACGGGTCACTGCATGTGACTTGGCTGCTCGGCATCGGAGAGATTACAGCTCTTGTGTTCGCGACCGGTTCGCCTTGGCTGACGAAGCCGGCACGTGGGCGCCTGGACAGAGTTGCCCTCGGGACCGGGGTAATCGTGGCCGCACTGGTGGGAGCGATGGGTCTGTCCGGCAGCTCGACCGGTCAGATCCTGGCTCTGTGGAACTTCGGTCTCGGCGGATATCTCCCTCTGGTCGCCTACGTCGCCGGGGCAGGAGCCATCGCCTACACCGGTGTGGCGATGATGCGGGCGGGCCGGCGTGCCGAGGCAGTGGCACTCCTTCTGCTCGTGTGCGGCGGAGCCGGCCTGCACAGCACCTACCAGACCGGCCTCGTGGTCGCCGGGTTGGCGCTCTTCTCCCTCGCCCCGGCAGAGCAGGCGGTGCCCGCTCCCTTGTGCGCTCCGGCCGGAGCACAGGAGTCCGACCGGTCCTGACCTGAAGGCGGCGTCCGTCCCGGGCCGGGAACACCGAACCTCGACGGCCGTCGCATATCCTGACGTCACGCAACCCGTACCGAAGTGAGTCCAGCGGGGAGAGATGACGGAGGACAGATCCGAGGCGCCCGAGTCCGTCTCGCCCCCGGCCGGACCGCCGGGGCGGCCCTTGCTGGAGCGCATGAACCCGGCATGGTTCTCGATCGTTATGGCGACCGGGATCGTGGCGATCGCAGCAGGATTGCAGGACGTGGAGGCCGTGTCCACTGTGCTCCTCGTCCTCTCAGCGGTCTGCTACGGACTGCTGGTGGTGCTCTTCGCCGCCCGCGCTGTCCTTTACTGGCCGGCGATGCGCGATGACCTGGGCAACCATCTCCGGGGGTCCGGGTTCTTCACGATCGTGGCGGGAACTTCGGTGCTCGGGGCCGCCTTTCTCGTCGTCGCGGAGCAGCTCGGGACTGCCAAGGTGCTCTGGCTGGTGGCCCTGGGGCTCTGGGCTGTGCTCGTGTACGCCGTTCCCGTGGCACAGATCCTGCGCGAACCCAAGCCAGAGATCACGAGCGGCATCACCGGAACCTGGCTTCTCTGGGTGGTCGCGACACAGGGAGTGTCCCTGCTGGGGACCCAGGTGGCGGGGCAGTTCGGACGCGCCGCGCCCACCGTGGTACTCCTCTGCCTGTGCCTGTGGCTCCTCGGAATCGTCATGTACATATGGGTCACGACGCTGATACTCGAGCGGCTCTTCTTCGGGCGCCTCGATCCTCAGGCGCTTTCGCCCACCTACTGGATCACGATGGGTGCAGCCGCGATCTCGACCTTGGCCGGTTCGATCCTCGTTCTGAACGCGGGGAAGTACGAGTTGACCGCCGACCTCGTCCCGTTCCTGAAGGGGATGACGATCCTGGTCTGGGCGACCGCGACCTGGTGGATCCCGTGGCTCCTGATCATGGGGGTGTGGAGGTACGTCGTCCGGCGATATTCGGTCTCCTTCGAGCCCGGGTGGTGGGGCATGGTGTTCCCCCTCGGCATGTACTCGACAGCGACATATCGCCTCTCCCAGGCGATCGAGCACAACGGACTTGCGGACCTCTCCGGCGTCATGTTCTGGATCGCCCTGGGAGCGTGGGTGTTCACGTTCGTGGACATGATCGTCACGCTTGCCCGCCGACCGGTTCCCGAGGGCGCGATCTGACCTGACCGGTCAGTGGTGGACGAACGGAGGAATAGGTGCTACCCATTCCGCAGGCCGGATCCAGCCGTCTAGAGGGAGCCGTCGATGCTCAAGGAGTTCAGAGAGTTCATCAGCAGGGGGAACGTGGTCGACCTCGCCGTCGCCGTCGTGGTGGGTGCAGCGTTCGGTGCGGTCGTCACGTCGTTCACCAACGACATCCTCATGCAGATCATCGCCGTGTTCGGCGGCACTCCCGACTTCAGCAGCCTCGTCCTCACCATCGGGGACACCCCGATCCGGTACGGGGCGTTCCTCACGGCGCTCGTCAGCTTCCTCATAATCGCGTTCGCGGTATTCCTCGTCGTGAAGGCGCTCAACGCCGCCCAGTCGCGGTTCTCACGCGACGAAGCCGAGGAGGAGGCGGAGCCGACGGAGGTGCAACTGCTCGGCGAGATCCGGGATCTCCTCCGGCAGGGCTCGACTTCGGAGAGCTAACAGTTTTCTGACAGATCCCCCCACTTTGCTCGATGTGCCTCTCGGATCCTTGTCCGGCGGGAAGTTTCCCGTCGGAACAAGGAGGCAATCATGAGACGGATCCTGGTGGCCGCAGCAGCGGCAGGTCTGTTAATGGTCCACGGCGTGGCAACGGGCGGTGTGGCCTCGGCTCTTCCGGCCGAGCCTGACGATTCTGGATGTGTTTCGGGTCGCTGGCCGGCAGTTGTCCAGGGCAGGCCGGAGTCTTTCGCTCCCCACGGGGCGAAGGGGATCTACGTCTGGCATGACGAGAGGGGATGGCACCTCGGGGTGACTCACGACGACGAAGGGCCGGTGGTCTTCGAGGGCAGGATATCTGTGAATGGCCGGTTGCTCGGTGTCGAGCGACGGACCGAGGGGCGAGACGAGGCACGTATCACGCACGGTCACCGCCAGATCGGCTTCCGCTTCGTGAACTGGGGCTGGATCGACGGTGTCGACTTCGTCACGCGCTGCACGGACAAGATCGTTGTTTCGGCATCGATCGACGGAAGTCCAGTCACCCCTGACCAGGTGTTCGTCGGGCGTGAGGGCACGCATCCCCCAAGGACACCCTTCGTGATCAAGCGTGTGTCTTCCGACGACGTTGCCTGAGCCCGGTCGGAGCGAGGCACCCGGGCTGCGTCTTGGCAGGGCGCCTCGTGTGCCTCGTTCCCTGGGGTGCCGGCGTTCACCGCGAAACGCGATGCGACTTGCCCGCTTTTCGACGGTCCGGCTCCGCCGATACGCTGTCAGCGTGGACAAGAACGAGGCGCGCGACTACTGGAACGAGCGGTACGGGCGTGGCTGCCTCTTCGGGGTCGAACCCAACGTTGTCCTTGTCGAGCACTGCTCGAAGGTCGCCCCGGGTCGTGCCCTCGACCTCGGATGCGGACAGGGGAGGAACGCCGTCTGGCTGGCGCTCCAAGGGCACCAGGTGACTGCCGTCGACCAATCCGATGTCGCGATCGGCCAGGCGCGCGAGCTCGCAGCGCGTGCCGGGGTCGAGATCGAGACCGTCACTGAGGATGTCGCGGGTTGGGATGTTCCAGATGGAGAGTTCGACCTCGTCGTCCTCGCCTACGTGCAGCTCCCTTCCGACCAGCGGACCGCCGTGCACGCAACGGCCCGGCGCGGGCTGGCCCGCGGCGGCACTCTGTTCCTCGTAGCGCACCATCGTGACAACCTCGAGCACGGGGTCGGCGGTCCACCGACGCCCGAGGTCCTCTTCGACGAAGAAGAACTGGCTGCCGACTTCGCGGGGTTGCAGATCCTGCGCAACGAGAAGGTGCTGCGTCCGGCAGAACGTGACGGGGTCTCGGGGAACGCGATCGACGTCCTATTCGTTGCACGGAGACCCGCCGCTCCCGAGGACGAGAACGACTGAGGCGTTTACGACAGGAAGAGGAAAGGATGACACCTGAGGAGACGGTCGACGAATTCATCCGCCGCATCGTGTCGGGTGAACTCCACTCGGCGCTCGAGCTCGTCGCCGAGAACGTGGAGTACGACAATGTGCCAATGGGAAAGGTATTCGGGGCGAACGGGATCAAGGGGATCCTGGGGCCGCTCGAGGAACAGCTCGACGAGGTCGACTGGGTCGTGCACAGGCAGGTGGCGAGCGGGAACGTCGTCATGAACGAGAGGACGGACCGCTTCCGAGCCGGCGCTGCGTGGATGGAGTTGCCGGTGGCGGGGGTATTCGAGGTCGACGGCGACGGACGGATCTCGCTGTGGCGCGACTACTTCGACATGCCGACGATGACTGTGCAGCTCCAGCGAATGTCAGGCTCAGGCGGGTAGCCGGACCCGGCCCGCCGGTGGCCTGACCCATTCCGGGGAGGGTCAGGCAGCTTCACCGACCGCCCGCGGTTCCCCTTCGGGCAGGCGGTCCCTCTGTTCCCGCCGGAGGTCGAGCCATGCCCAGGCGACGCCGATCAGCGGCATCGCACCGCCCACCGCAAGCGCGATTCGTGTCCCCGCTACGTCGGCGACCCAGCCCATCGCCGGCCCGCCGATGGGTGTGCTGCCCAGAACGAGGATGACGAAGAGAGCCATGATCCTGCCGCGCATGTCGCTCTCGGTGTGGAGCTGCAACCTTGCGTTGGCGGTAGCCATGAAGGTCACACCGGCGGCGCCCACCGCGACGAGCGTCACGGCTGCTAACTCGACACTGGGCGCAAGGGCGGTAAGGAGCAGCGAGCCCCCGAAGACGACCGTCGTACCCCAGAGGAGCCGCTGGGTCGGTGAGCGCCGCGAAGCCGTGAAGAGCGCAGCGAAGAATGCCCCGAGCGCCATCGCCGAGAAGAGCAGCCCGATCGTCTCGGGTCCCTCGCCGAAGACCACCTTCCCCAGGAGGGGAACCGTCACCCGGAAGTTGTAGCCGACGGTCCCGACGACTGCGACGAGGAGGAACGTGCGTCTGAGGACCGGGTCGGTCCATGCGTAGGCCAGGCCCGCACGGATCTGTCCTGGTTCACGTTTCGCGGGCCGGCCCTGACACAATGACCGCGGATCCATGGCGAGAAGGGCAGCGATCCCCACGAGGAAGGTCACTGCGTTTGCGAGGAATGCCGGGCCGGCTCCCCAGAGGGCGACGACGACGCCCGCTGCGGCCGGTCCGAGGACGCGCCCTGCGTTCTGGACTGCGCTGTTCAATGCGACCGCATTGGCCAGGTGCGTCTCGCCGACGATGTCGTGCAGAAACGCTTGGCGTGCGGGGAGTGAGAACATGTTGCAGAGGCCGAGCAGCAGAGACATCGACCAGACGAGTTCGACCGTCGCCGTGCCTGTAAGGACGAGCACGGCCAGCAGGACCGCCTGAACCGCCATTGCAGCTTGCGCCACGACCAGGAGCCGGCGCCTGTCGAGGCGGTCCGCGAGGACGCCCGTCCAGGCTCCTCCGAGGAGCAGCGGGAGGAACTGAAGTGCAGCGGCTATGCCTACCGCAGTGCCACTGCCCGTGAGATCGAGGATGAGGAGGTCTTGGGCAACCGTCTGCATCCAGGTGCCTGTGACCGAGACGAGCTGTGCCGCGAAGTAGAGACGGAAGTTCCTGATGCGGAAGGAGCTGAGGGTTCGTGTGGACAGACGGCGGATCCGGCTCACTCCGTCACCTCCACGTCCGGTCGGACCTGTTCCGCGAGCCGCTCGAGGATCGTGACGACTCCATTGAGTCTCCGGATCTCTGCGGGGGAGAGCTCTGCGAGGCGAGCTGCCAGGAAGGTGTCGCGCCTGGCTCGGATCCGGGCAAGCACGTGCCAGCCCTCGGAGGTTGCGCTGACGGTGACCTTTCTCCGATCGGAATCCGACTCCTCCCGCTGCACGAGACCGCGCGCCTCGAGTACAGCGACGATCCTGGTGATCGTCGGGGGCTTGACGACTTCGATCTCCGCAAGCCGGCCGAGGCCGACGGGTCCGAATTCCGCAACCCGAGCGAGTACGGAGAATTGGGCGGGGGTCAGATCGGTGACCGTGTGGCGCCTGAGGTGGCGCGCGAGGCGCATGATGGGGAGCCTGAGCCGCCCAGCGAGGTCGGCGAGGTCATCGTTGTCGGGTGTCCCGGATCTTCCCCGGGCGCGAGCTGGGCACATAATTACTTAGCGTAACTAAAGAATCTGCTCCTCGCGCAAGGGTCTCTGCGGCGCTGCTCAGTGGCAGCGCTCCTCAGTGGCAGCGCAGCGTGTGCGGCCGGGGTGGAATCCCGAAGATGTCCTCGAGCAACCAGGCGCCGAGTCCGTCGTAGGCGACGCTGGGGCAAGCTGCGGGCCCGGGCGGGATCGTACCCGGGTCGCACGCGGGGTCGACCGAAGGGAGGTGCGATGCGAGGTGGTCCGCGTACGTGCCACCCGGGATCCCCGTCGTGCCACCCCAGCCGGCGAGGCGGCCGATCGAGAACACGTCCTCGGTGGGGATCCCCGCGTCGGTGAAGGCCTCGAAGTCCGTCTTCGCGTTCCCGTATGCGAAGTCGAAGACGAAGCCCTGCGCCTCTAGGGCCTCGATCACTGCTGCCTTGTAGCCGCGTGGGAAGAGAGCGGAGAGGATGTCGGGCGACTGGTAGACGAAGGTCCTGTCTGGGTCAGTCGGGAAGCCGTGGGTCTGCAGCCAGGCAACCGTGGCATCACGGGTGTCGCCGAGGCGACCGAGCCTGACCCCGTCCGGCCGTGCGGTCACGTACACGATCCGGTAACCGCGATCCGCATATGCCTGGAAGACCTCCGATGCGGACGGCCGCTCGGCAGCGTCGTGCTCGGGATCGAAGATCGAGTGGAGCCATTCCTCGTCCTTGGTCGTGAGGGTCTCGTCGATGTCGGTGGCCACAGCTCGCAGGACTTCCGCGCAAGATGCCGGTTCTGCAGCCGATAAGGACTGTGTGGAAGTGAGTGTCGACGCGAGCAGTACGAGGACGGCGACCGACGACACGAGTGGCCTGCGAGGTGTGTTCCCCATGCTTCCCCCAGAAGCCCCACATAGGGCACGGAATCCTGTAACCGTACCGTCATCCTACCGTTACCTCCAGTTCGGATCCGAAAGCCGTTCGACCCAGTGCCCAGCCGACAAGCGAGGCCCAGGATGAGACGCCGGCAAACCAGGGAGCCTGGCGGGCACGGGACGGAGGTGCAGGTGTCGTTGCGGACACGAATCCTCTTGATCTCGATCGGGGTGCTCTCCTTTGCCTCGGTGGCGACTTTCGGGGCCGGAGTGCTGTTCGCCGAGAGAGGTCCTGCGGAGGTCGAGGCGCGGGCGGTGCGTCTCGACGCCGAGAGGGTGGCTGCCGCGATGGCGGCGAAACTCTCTGATCTCGAGACGTTCACATACGACTGGTCGTACTGGGACGACACATACCAGTTCGTGGGGGACGGCAACGCCGAGTACATCGAGGCGAACCTCCTGCCCGAGACGTTCTCGGGTGCCGACCTGCACTTCATCGGCTTCTACGACGCAGAGGGGTCGCCTGTCTGGACGGGGATGTACGACGCGGAGCTGGGCGAGATCGTCGATCCCCCCCCGGAGTTCTCGGACGTCTCCTCCTTCGGGCTTGCAGGTCCCGACGACTCCAAGACCGGCATCATGTCCATGCACGACGGACGCATCTTCTTCGCCGCCCTGCCGGTCATGCACAGTGACTCTTCGGGGCCGGCCGCAGGCACGCTCGTCATGAGCCGGCTCATCGACGGCGAGGCTCTTGCCGGGCTTGCCGAAACTGTCCTGATCGAGGACTTGGCCGTGCGCGCCGACCCGATGCCCGAGTCAGTGGGAGTGGTGGAGAAATCCCACGGGGCAAAGGTGGGGTCGCTGCAAGGTGACGATTCCACTTGGACGGGGTTCGTCGAGCTTCCCGTGGTGGGGAACGACACCCCACTGGTGCTCGAGTTCGACGAGGTCCGTCACGTCTCGGGGGCGGCCCGCTCGGCTCTCGTGAGAGTCGTCCTCCTTGGCTTCTTCATCGCGGTCATCGCCATCACTGCTGTCGCACTGATCCTCGACCGCCTCGTGTTGCGCCGGCTCGATGCCCTCAGCCGTTCGGTGCGTGAAGTGGCCGAGAGCGACGACTCCGCGGCACGCGTAGAGGTAGACGGCAGCGACGAGCTCTCGCACGTGGCAGAGGAGATAAACAGCCTCCTGGCCAGGATCGAGGTGTCGACTCTGGATCTGAACGCGGCCGTGGAGGAGGCCCAGCAGGCTAACAAGGCCAAGAGCCAGTTTCTCGCGAACATGAGCCACGAGTTGCGCACGCCCATGAACGCGATCTTGGGCATGTCGACTTTCGCGCGTCAGACCGACGACGCCGTGGAGCGCAACGACATGCTGCACATCGTCGAACAGTCGGCGCGCACCCTGCTGAGCGTCCTGGAGGACGTACTCGACCTGTCCAAGGTCGAAGCCGGCCACCTGACTCTTCGCGAGGCGCCATTCGACCCCACTGCCTGCGTCGACTCTGTCGCCGACCTTCTCGAGCCGAGCGCGCTACAGGCAGGCTTGTTCCTGCGTGTCGACGTCGGCGAGGAGCTTCCCCCGTGGGTCATCGGTGACGAGGTCAGGTTCCGGCAGGTGGTCATGAACCTCGCCGCCAATGCGATCAAGTTCACGGAAGTCGGCGGCGTGACGATCTGTCTAGACGCTGCGCCGAGCCGGGGCGATGAGGGCGACGGGAGAACTGACATCAAGCTGCGTGTCGTGGACACGGGCATAGGTATCCCCAAGGAACAGCAGGAGAGGATCTTCGACGCGTTCACTCAGGTCGATGAGTCCCTGTCGCGGGCCTACGGTGGGACGGGCCTCGGTTTGGCGATCTCGTCCCGTCTCGTCGCCTCCATGGGGGGCACGATCGAGGTCGAGAGCCAGGGGCCGGGCACAGGGACTGCCTTCACCGTCGTGGTTCCGATGTCGCCGTGCCAGCCTCCCGCGGAGGTGTCCGAGGAAGGCGAGACGGTTCTCCCCGACGGGCTGAGAGTCCTCGTCGTCGAGGACAACCCCGTGAACCGCAAGGTCGCCGAGCGCATGCTCCAGAGTCTCGGATGCGAGACGGAGTCCGTCGAGGACGGCAGTGACGCAGTGGCCGTCCACCAGGACGGTTGGGACATGATCCTGATGGATGTGCAGATGCCGGGGATGGACGGCTACGAGGCAACCCGGCGCATAAGGGAAGCTGAGGCGGGTGGCGACCGCCATGTCCCGATCGTCGCCGTGACCGCGCATGCGATGCGAGGAGACCGTGAGACGTGCCTCGGGGCCGGCATGGACGGTTACGTCTCGAAGCCGTTCAATGCCGAGGAACTGACCCGGGCCATGCTCGAGGCAGTCGAGACAGCGAAGTCCCTCGTGCCCTGATCCGAGTCCCTGCGCTCAGCGTCAGCCGGACGCCGGCACTTTCACGAGGACGGCTTCGAGGTGGAACTGCAAGTCCTGCTCGACAGCGGCCATGTCCATACGGTACCGGAGCTGCTCTCGATCCCATTCGAGGGCTCGGTGCGTCACGTTGACGTTCTTCGAAGTCGGTGCCAGGCAGATCGACGTGCTCTCGAGATGGACCCTCGTGGTGCCGTCGCGGATCGTGAGCTCGCCTGCAAGTACCTCGGCGATCCCAGTCGGCTGTGCGATCACGAGCTCCAGAACGCTGGTCCCGACCGGTCGCAGATATCCGACTTCCGTGTGCAGAGGTGATCTGTCGGGCAGCGACCAGGTCTTCTGGGAATAGGTGAGGAAAGGCTTTCCCGGACATGCGAACGTGGCCTCCTCCTCGTACTCGAAAGCCTCGATCGTGGGGTAATCACCGCGGCCCCGACCTCTTCCAGGTTCCCATCAGGGGGGCGAGGTGCCGTATCTCGTCGGGAAGGTGGGTGGCGGCATCGGGGGAATTCGAGGTCATGTCGCGATTCTGCCTGAGCGGTGGGGTCCCCGCAGCGCTGCAGGAACCCCACCGGGGCACGGCTCAGGCTCAGTCGGTCGCCAGCTCGTCCGCGACCTCGGCGAGGAGACTCAGGGTCTCGGCTTCGGGCGCGGCGTTCAGACGTCCCTCCTCCACGAGTTCGAGGGCGAATTCCGTGAAGACACGCAGTCCGAGAACGACTCTTGCGATGTCCGTGGGCTCGCACTGGAGACGGATCGAGATGGTGTCGTCCCCACGCACAGTCGCCTCCGTCAACTGGTGTTGAAGGGAGGCCTGTACGAGGAGCGTGAGGTCACGGTCCTCCTGGGGAAGGATCACGTAGGGGGAGATCTCGCCCTTGGCGCGGGACTCCGTGATGTCCAACGTCACGTTCGTCCAGTCGCGTAGCGCCCTGATCCACTGGGTGACAGGACGAGGCCTCAGCTCGAACGGGGCCCCGGCATTCCGGAACAGCGAATCGATGAGATTCGGCTCCGGCAAGGTCTCGTCGTCAATGGGGGCCATCCGAACCACCAACTCAGGGCCTCCCGATTCC
>QWHP01000436.1 GCA_021404985.1 Actinobacteria bacterium ATB1 | reverse complement strand
GAGGGCGGTTGCGTACACGCGCATGCCCTTGCGCATCGCAGCCGGGATGAGGTTCAGGGCAGTGGACTGTTTGGCGAGGTTCGGGCAGCCCTGCTGGCAGTGGCCGGCACCCTGGCATCCCCGCGTGAAGCGGTTCATGACCTTGCCCTTCCAGCCGAGCCGCTCCGCACCCTGTGCGGCGAGTGTGTTGCCCCGGCCGGCGATGCTCGACGCCGTCGGGGTGACGCACATCATCTCGTCGAGGACGTCCCAGTGGCGGTGCAGGTCGTCGAGAGGGAACGAGGCCCGGATCGCCGGATCGTGAGACCAGCGGTCGTACGAGGACTCGGGGAGTCGCCATGCGATCGCCGAGTTGACCACCGTCGTTCCGCCGACCACGCGACCCTGGAGCATCGAGATCATCGACCGGCCGACTGCCGCCTCCATGCCGTTGTCCCTGTACAGGGTCGACATCGCGGGGAACATCTGTGGCCCGAAGTCGGGAAGCCCCACTGGGGGGCCCTCCTCGAGCATCAGCACGTCGCAGCCCTCCTCGACCAGTCGCCACGCAGCCGAGGCTCCCCCCGCCCCCGACCCGACGACCACGTAGTCGGCTTCCTCGACGATGTCGGTCGAGACCTGGTCGATGGTCATGATGTCGCTCATCGGCCGAGCCCCTCGATGTCCTCGTCCCAGCGCACGTGATCTCCGACGGGGGGCAGGGGTCCGGTCGAGGGGTCGATACCGAGATGGCGGCGCACCGCGGGATCGCCCAGCGTCGCAAGGCCGGCGAGGGACTTGAGCATCAGACCGAGGAGCCTCAGGGGATAGAGCCTCGAGTAGACGAGGCGGTGCAGGAGGCGTTCCTGCTCGTCGACCTCGAGGCGTGAGAAGGTGACCGGCTTGCCGACAAGGAAGAGCGGCGCGACGAGCCAGAGGATCTCGAGTCCGATCCGGACGAGCACACGCCGCTCCACGGGCAGGGTCGCGGCGAATCCCCCCACGAACTCGGGCAGCGACGCCCGGGTCCCGCCCAGCTCCTCGGGCGGCAGGATCGCAGCGAGCAAGGATGCAACGCGGTCGCGGGCCGATTCAGGCCAAGCTTTGAACCCTGCGGGAGCCGGTGGCCAGACACCCATGCTTTCTCCGTCCAACGCCTGTCGGGATCCGCCCCGGTGGGGCCGAATGCGGAGTATACGAGCGGCGATATCCGCCCGCACAGGGGAGGTGCCTGTCAGAACGAGGAGTAGAGGGCAGTGTCGAAGCTGCCGAGCGACCGGATCGTCGCCCACATGGTGAGGGCCGCGAACAGGGCACTTCCCACGAGGAGGCCCCATACCGAGCCGGACGCCGAGGCGGCGAAGGACTCGCCCATGATCGCAAGAAGGGTCGACGCTGCGATGCCGGCGCCGAGCCCCACCAGCACGGGTCGGGGGCGCGAGATGTAGAAGAGCCACTGGACGTGGAAGAGGGCGACCCCGAGGAACGAGTACCCGGCCAAGGCGACAGGGAATGCCGACATCCCGCCGGCTGGGATGCGCAGCGGCCACTTGACGAAGGCTCCCAGCACCCACACGGTGAGTGCCGACACCCCGACGACGGCGAGCAGGACGAGAAGCCTCTTGCGATACAGATGCCTCATATGCGTACCGAGCTCATGGGCCTCAGACATGCTCACGTCGCGGATCGCCTTCCCGACGTCTCGGGGAAAGCGTTCCATGGCTGCGGTCACCGTCACGAGAACCGGAACTATGACGATCGCGGCAAGTCCCACGGCCGCCTCGTAGCCGATCTGGTAGGAGTAGTGCCCGCCGAACAGGCCGCCGGCGTAGAACTTGTGTGCGAACACGAGAACGTAGAGGCCCCCTCCGTAGGCTGCATACGGCAGGGTCGTGAACAGAAACACGCCGAGGCGTGGCCTCAGGGACTTGCCGATCGGATCGGGATCGCGGCCCTCCATCCTCCTGCGTACCAGGAGGCTCAGCACGAGGGCGACTGCCACGATCGTGAGCATCGAGACCACCTGAACAGACGTCATGTAGCGGCGGTCCAGCAACTCGGGCCAGCCGTCCGGCATCGCGATGACGATGACGGCCGTACCGAGCACCAGTGCGACGAACAGCGCCAGGTACGCGCGCATCGTGTAGAGCGGAGCGATCACGAGGTTGAGAGCGGCTATGAGCAGCGCGAAGCCGAGGAACAGTCGGTTCGTCCCCGGCGTGTAGACGTGGAGGACGTTCTCGAGAAGCAAGTAGACGCCGAGCAGCACGACGAGCGCGACCACGGCTCCGGTCCCGATAAGAAGGTTCGCCGTCCAGCGTGCGAGAGGCCAGTTCGACTGGAGCTCGAAGAAGACGTGTTTACGTGAGAACGACTGGACGAACGGAGTCGAGACGATCAAGGCGGTCACGAGGGCGATGTTCACGGCCGTTGCCTCGAGGCCGATGAGGGTCGTCGACGACCAGAACGCCACTCGAGTCGTCACGAGGAGGACGAGGGACAGCACCCAGAGCTCTGCGTTGCTGAGGCCCATCGCGACTGCGGAAAGGAAGCGCATGAACCGGAGGTGCCATGCCTCGGGCAGCTCCTCGACCTCGTCGGAGGGCGCCCGGTAGTGGAGCTCGATCACGTCGAACACCCGCTGAGCAAGGTCGAGCAGGCCCGACGCGCCGAGCATGCGCGCAGCTTCCTCCGTGTAGCCGAGCGGGCTGAGGACGACAGCGACCTCGAACGGGTTCTGGGGGTCGG
>QWHP01000435.1 GCA_021404985.1 Actinobacteria bacterium ATB1 | reverse complement strand
GCGACCTGCCAGCGGTCCTCGACGGCCATCTTCACGTCCCAGTGGGGTTCGATGACGGTCTCGAACATGTCGCGCTTCACGAACTGGTCCGGGCGCCTATCGTCGTCGGCTCGCATGAGGAGTGGCACGTGCGGGAAGCCGTTTCGTGCGAGCCATGCCTCTGTCGCCTCCCGCGTGTGTTCAGGCCTGCCCGTCACGACGATTCTGTCGACGCCGTCGAGCACGGAGTCGAACAGGGCTCTGCCCTCGGGTGCCTCGGGGTCTCGTGGGATTCCGGCGTAGAAGGCTTCCCAGTCCTTCTGCTTTCCCTTGCCCTCGACGTGATGCCTCCGCCATGCAGTCGACGCAAGGACGCCGTCGAGGTCGAAGACCACGGCAGCCCTTCGTCTAGCGGGCGTAGGTGCGTCCGGATCGATGCCGGCAGAGCGGAGAGCGGCGTTGACGGCACGCGACACGCTCGGTTGGACGCGTGGGGGCTCGGAATCCTGCTTCGGGAAGTTCGGTGGCCAGGGTGCGTCTCCGAGCCCCATGGCTTCGTCGCGGTCGGCGAGCTCGAGGAGCATGTCGAGACGGCCCGCCGACCCGGGCTCGTACAGGGGTGCATGGATGTCGCCGAGCCGGCGGAAGCGCTCGGGGACGGTGGTGACGTCGAAACGCTCGGGATCGACCTTTGGGATCTCTTCCCAGGTGATCGGGGTGGAGACGGTCCCGGTCGGAGTCGGCCTCACGGCGTAGGTCGCGACGATGGTTCGGTCGCGGGCGCTCTGGTTGTAGTCGACGAAGACCTTCCTTCCTCGTTCTTCCTTCCACCACTTGGACGTTGCAAGGTCCGGCAGCCTGCGTTCGACCTCCCGTGCGAGGGCGAGGACTGCGCGGCGCACCTCGAGGAAGGTCCAATGGGGTTCGATGGACACGAGGACGTGGAGTCCCCGTCCACCCGACGTCTTGGGGAACCCGGTGAGGCCGTTCTCTCCGAGCACGTCGCGCACGACGGGCGCGACCTGTCTGACGGGGTCGAACCCGATGCCCTCCTGAGGATCGAGGTCGATGCGGACGAGGTCGGGATGATCGACATCGGAGGCCGAGACAGGCCAGGGGTGGAGCTCGAAACTCCCCAGGTTGACAGCCCAGACGACGTGGGCCAGCTCCGTGGGGCAGAGCTCGTCGGCGGCGCGACCGGACGGGAACCTGATTCGCACCGTCGGGATCCAGTCGGGGGAGTGGCGCGGAACCCTCTTCTGGTAGAAGCCCTCGGATCCCGCGCCGTCGGGGAAGCGGTGCATGACGACGGGGCGGTTCCTGACGGCAGCGAGGATCCCGGGCCCGACAGCGAGGAAGTACTCGACAACGTCGAGCTTGGTCACCTGCCGTGCCGGGAACCAGATCTTGTCGGGGTTCGATATGCGGAGGGCGCGGCCGTCCACCTCGACGGTGGTCGACTTCCTCGAGGCTAAGGCCACGTCCGCCTCCGGGCTGCCAGGGGGGCGGGGTCAGGGCATGAAACGCTTGACGTTGTCCGCCGTGACCGGCACGTCGGACTGGCCGAGGCCGAGCCCGGCGATGAAGCAGGCAAGGGGGGCGTTGCGCCGATCCCCCGAACCGTGGGCGGCCTCACCGGCGAGATCGAGGAGGGCCTCGATCGCCTCCGGGGACAGGTGCTCCAGCTCCTGAGCGGTTGCCATTCCGTCGATCCATGTGCTGTCGAAGTCGTCACTCATGGGTCCTTGATACCACGCGGAGCCGCGGGAGTGGGTCGCTCGGATCATTTTGCGTAAGCGGAGACCAGTCTGGCTTGTCCCTGAGGGCAGTCGTGCCGATTCGGAAGCAGGAGGAATCAAGAGGGGTCGATGGGACCGCAGACGAATCTCAGAGCGCAGCCGACAGGAGGGATCGTGGGATACGACCTCGACGTCCGCCGTCTGGCGCTGGGCCACTTCGAGGTCCGACGCGACGGGGTCCGTCTCGCCGAGGTCCGTTCGGTGGCACACGGTGCGCGCCCTGGCTGGATAGTGCGGTACCGCGCCGGGGTCGGCAGTGTTCCCCATGTCACGCACCAGGTCTTCACGAGCCGCGCCGCCGCGATAGCGTCCGTCTCAGTCGCCTGAGACAGAGCGCACCCCAGACTCCTCTCTCCACGCCACGTGGGTGGATTGAGGCACGGTATGGCTGTCTGGATCCGCCCACGTCGTGGGGGGCGTGGGGGCAGGAGTCACGTGGGTGGATTGAGTCACGTCTGCGGTGCTTGAATCCGCCCACGTGCAACACCTGCAACACGTGCAATTCGCACCCGACGCCGTGCTGTCCCAGTTCGACATCGCGGGGCGGACAGCCATCGTCACCGGGGCTTCGTCGGGCCTCGGATCGCGCTTCGTCGAGGTCCTCGCGGGTGCCGGCGCGACCGCCTTCGCCGCCGCCCGCAGACGAGAGCGACTGGAGGCGCTGGCTCGCGAACACGAGTCGGTCCATCCCGTGGTCTGCGATGTGGCGGACGACGGCGACCTGCGCGCCCTCGTGGACCAGGCTATCGATGCGACCGGACGGATCGACATCCTCGTGAACAACGCCGGGGTGACCGTCAAGACCAGGGCCGAGAACGAGACGCCCGAGGAGTTCGAGAGGACCGTCCGCATAAACCTCATCGCCGTTCACAGACTCGCCCAGCTCTGCGGTGTCGCCATGATCGAGCAGGGCAAGGGGGCCATCGTCAACATCGCGTCCATGTACGGCCTCGT
>QWHP01000434.1 GCA_021404985.1 Actinobacteria bacterium ATB1 | reverse complement strand
CTCGGCCTCGACGAGGTCGAACGGAGGGCGGTTCGTCTCGGCGACCGCAGAGACGAAGAAGAAGACCCCCGGCACGATCAGTGGCAGGAGGAACCATCTGTACTGGCCCTGAGCGAGCACTATCCCTTGCGTGTTCAGCGTGCCCGCTGCGATGACCACAGGGAGGATGGAGAGGCTGAGAGCAGCCTCGTAACTGATCACCTGCGCAGAGGCGCGCACTCCTCCGAGCAGGGGATATTTCGAGCCCGACCCCCACCCTGCGAGGAGCGCCGCATAGACCCCGATCGCGCTCATCGACAGGAACCAGAGGACCCCTACGTTGAGATTCGCTATCTGCATGTCCACGAAGTAGCCGTCCGCACAGCCCTCGCCCTCCCCCCCGATGCAGAAGCCCGGCCCGAAAGGCAGGATCGCGATCGCCATGAAGGCAGGGAGGACGGAGAGCAAGGGGGCGAGCTCGTACACGAGCTTGTCGACCTGGCGGGGGATGATCGCCTCCTTGACGATCAGCTTGAGGCCGTCGGCGATCGTCTGGAGGATCCCCATGGGGCCTGCGCGGTTGGGTCCGATCCGGGTCTGCATCACGGCAGCGGTCCGGCGCTCGGCCCACACGGCAAGGGTGACGATCCCCATGTAGACGAGAAACACGACGACGACGGTGACCGTGCCGACCAGCGCCGTCCAGCCGTCGAATCCCATCAGCGTCCCCCCTCGAGACTCACCGTCAGTCCTTCGGGCCAGACGATCGCCTCTTCGTCCTGGTTGTGCGGTAGGAACACGGTTCCCTCGAACGTCGCCTCGTCGAGGACCGCCCGGCGCTCGAGCTCCTGCATCCCGGTGGCCGACGATCTCACGACCACGGTGTCGCCGTCGGCTATTCCCGACCGCGCGGCGTCGGTGGGATGGATCCTCAGGATCCTGCCCGGAGCAAGTCCTGACAGCGACGGACAGTGCGCGACGAGTGTTCCCCTGTCGTAGAGGGTCCTCGCGACGCGCGCCCCGAGGGTCCCGTCGGACGCCGCCACCCCGGCACCCTCCGGAACGCCGGCGGGGGACAGCCGAAGCGGACCGGGCCCCACGAGCAGACCCTGCCGGCCGGCCTCACCTCTGAACGCTGCGGGTTTGACGTCGCCGTACAGTGGCACGACCCGGCGAATCTCGGCCAGCGTTGCCTCGGGAGTGCCACAACCGAAATTGACCCCGAGCCTCTCCGCTATCTCGCGGAAGAGGTTGGCGTCCGAGGCGGCCTGCCCTGGCGGAACGACTGCAGCCACCACGCGTTGCACGCGTCCCTCGACGTTCGTGACGGTGCCACCGACCTCGCCCCAACCCGCAGCTGGAACCACGAGCTCGGCAAGGCGTGCCGTCGCAGTCTCGAAGAGGTCAGACACGATGACGTGAGGTGTGCGTTCGATCGCGCGCCGGGCGAGGTCCGGGTCGGGGAAGTCGACCACCGGGTCGGCGCCGACCACGAAGAGCACGTCGATCTCCCCGGCTGCGGCCGCCTCGAGGATCTGACGTGTGCTGCGGCCGGCCTCGGGCGGGAACTCCCCCTGCCACGCGGCTGCCAGTGTCTCTCTGGCGGCGAGGTCGTCCGTGCCCGCTCTTCCGGGAAGAAGGTCCGGTGCGAGCCCCATGTCGAGGGCGCCGTGCACGTTGGAACGCCGGATCACGGGGAGGATCCTCGCCCGCTGACCGAGTCTCTCGGCCATTACCATGGTCCACTCGGCAAGGCTTCCCGCATCCTGTGTGAGGCTCTGTCGGCCGACGATCACGACAACGTGCCCGTCTGCGGGGAGGTCCGCCGCGTCGAGCTCACCCAGGCCGGCCACCGTCTTCTCGGCGAAGCGGCCCAGACCCGACTGAGGTCCCCCGGCTATGTAGAGCTTGCGCCCGAGGTCCACCGCTGCTCGGCGCACCCGCAGGTACACCACGGGCAGCTCCTCCTTGAGGTCCGGCGCGGCAAGGACGATCGCGGCGGCCGTGTCGAGGTCCTCGAATGTCGCTCGGTGTTCGATCCCGGCGACGAACCGTGCAGGCAATCCGTCGTCGAGCTGGCAGTCGACATCGTTCGATCCCGCTACGACCCGCATGAACTTCGCGAGTGCGTACGCCTCCTCGTTCGTCAGGCGCGCACCGCCTATGGCCGCGATGCTGTCGGCGGACTCGACCGCCGACGCAGCCTCCTCGATCGCCTCTGACCAGGTGGCCTCGACCCGATCCTCGCCGTCACGGATCGTCGGGTGTGTCAGCCGTTCCTCGGATCCGACGTATTCGTACCCGAACCGGCCCTTGTCGCAGAGCCAGCCCAGGTTGACGCTGTCGGTGTCGACTCCGAGCAGACGCACCAGCGTGTTGCGCGTCTCGTACAGGGCACCGCGACACCCGACGCTGCACATCGTGCACGTGGTCTCCACGGCCGTGACGTCCCAGGGCCTCGCCCTGAAGCGATACGGGCTCGCGGTGAGAGCGCCCACGGGACAGACCTGGACCGTGTTCCCGGAGAAGTACGACGCGAACGGCTCGTCGGGAAAGGTGATTATTCGGAGTCCGTTCCCTCTTGCACCGAACTCGAGGAGGGCGTCGCCTGCGACCTCGTCTGCGACACGGGTGCAGCGGGAGCACTGGATGCAACGTTCTCTGTCGAGGAGGCCTAGGTCGCTGACCGGGAGGGGCTTCTCGAAATGGCGCTTGTTCTCGACGAACCGGGACTCGCCGGGACCGAAAGCGAGCGTGTGATCCTGAA
>QWHP01000433.1 GCA_021404985.1 Actinobacteria bacterium ATB1 | reverse complement strand
CGCGGCCCGAGAATGTCGAAGACAAAGCCGGAAGAGACTCCGATGAGTGCCTGCATAGGCTCTCGATGTAGGGTCCGCGATTGTCGCGTTCCGCGCTGTGCGCCCATGGCTAGGAAACAACGCAAGCCACAGATCGTACGGACACTGGCGTCAGTGTCCGTCTTCGCGATCGTGTTTGCCCTCTCCCCTCCGAAGGGGGTTGCGGCACAGTCTCCCGAAGATCTCCAGGAAGAGCTCTTCGAGCTGAAGTCCTCCCTCGACCTCTCCGACCAGCGTCGCGAGAAGGCGATCGCTGACCTCGACCGTGTCGAAGCCCAGATCCGGGACCTCGAGGCTGAGATCGACTCGAACAGCGTCGACATCGCCACCGCCGAGTCCGCCGTGCAGACGAGCAAGAGCCGCATCGGCCACTGGGCACGCCAGATGTATCAGCGCCCCATGTCCCAGATGCTGCCGCTGGTGGAGTCCGACAACATCAATGAGGTTGTCGTCTCGCAGTACTACCTGTCGCGAACCTTGAACCGGGATGCGAACGCCCTCGAGGCCTACGAGGATGCGAAGCAGAACCACAGAGACCAGCAGGCGAGGCTGCTCGAACGTAAGGCAGAGCTGGAACAGAAGAAGAGGGACCGCGAGAAGTGGCAGCTCATCATCGATCAATCCATCTCGCGGGAACAGGAGCTGGCTTCGCAGCTCCAACAGAAGCTTTCGACCCTTCAGAGCACCGGCAGTGTCCCGTGGAGCAGCCTGGCTCTCTGTCCCCAGGCTCCGCGCACGGGGGTTCCCGGACCATGGATCCTCGAGGATTGGGCCGTGTGGACCCTCAAGAGTCTCGCCATGCGTACCAAGATCCCCGAACGCGACGTGGTCACTCGTGAGCACATCATCGCGCTCGTCGCCTTCGCCTGGGGCGAGGGTGGCGGCATCCAGAACCACCGTGGCATGTTCAACCCTCTGAACACGAACGGCTGGTGGCGTCTCTTCCCCGAGCTCGGCGGCAGACCCTCCGGCAGGGGAACAGACGACTGGCCGACCTTCGACGCCGGCATCGAGGCGAGCGCTCGGGCGCTGACGTCGAAGACACAGGGCCGGCTCGGGATTGTCCTGACGAAACCGGCGACCACCGCATCGGACTTCTTCGCAGCACTTGCCTCCCATGAGCTCTACCCGGGAAACAAGAACTGGAGCGCCGACGACAAGAGGCACGTCCTGAAGTATGCGAGCCTCACTCAACGGGTAACCGAGAACTACAACCGGTACGCCGGAGAGGTGATGCAGGCCGCAGGGCAGGTCGTCGTCGGCACGCCCCGCGCCCCGACGGGCTGGAGCATCCCCGGAAGTCTCGATGCACCCCTGTCCTGCTGACTCGATCAGAGGACGAGCGGGCCGCTCAGGACGGTATCGTCCCCCACCTTCGCGGCACCCGATGCGGTTACGACGACGTCGCCCTGTGCTCGCACACGAGCGCCGAACGTGATGTCGCCGTCCACCTTCAGTGAGGTGCAGCCCAGGAGGCTCGGTGCTCCCTCGGGGAACCTGGCGGAGAGATCGTCGACCATCCTGTAGTGCTTGGCGTCGAGGTCGACGACGAGGTCCGGGACCGCACGTTCGGGGCAGGCGACGAGGCGCCAGTCGTCCGACAGCGCGTAGATGTCGCTCCAGATCTTCAGCAGGTCGTTGGTGGTCTTCACCGGCGCGAAGCGCTCGCGGGGAACGGCCACTGCTCGAGCACCTTCGAAGACCGAGATGGCAGCGCCCATGGCGGTCTCGAGCTGGTAGACCTCGGGGGTCGACGGGTCGGTTGGATCCAGATGCTTTACGTTGCGGATCAGCGGCAGGTCCACGACTCCATCCCGCAGCTCGGACTCCCGAGCGACGGCTTGGAGGTCGACCCAGAGATTGTTCGTGTTGAAGTAGCAGTAGCGTTCGACGTCGGAGAACGCCTCTGATTCGTCGGGGGGGCACTGGGCTATCTCCCGCAGGACCAGACGGCCGTCCTCGTGGCGGGCCAGATGCCCACCCTTGCGGTCGGCTTGGGTCCTCGCGGCCACCTCCATCACGAAAGGGATCCCTTCTGTATCCATCCAGGCCGGAATCGCAGGGTCCGGAACCGCACCCAGGTTGTCCGAGTTCGACACGAAGGCCCATCGGTACCCACGGTCGAGGAGGCGTTCGAGCATTCCGGATGCCAGCAGTGCCGTGTAGAGGTCCCCGTGGCCTGGGGGACACCACTCGAGTTCCGGGGCGGCGGGCCATTCGGCGGGTGTCAGGTCGTCGACTCGGATCTTCGGGACCTTGCTCTGGACGAAGTCCGCAGGTACGTCTGAGGCGATCTCGGCATGCCTCCGGAGAACTTCGAGGGAGTCCTCCCGCGTCCTGAAACTGTTCATCAGGACCAGCGGGATACGGGCTTCGTACTCCCGCCTGAGCGCGACAACCTGGTTGGCGACGATGTCCAGGAACGTCAGGCCGTCCTTGACGACGAGCAGGGACTTCGCCTTCGTCATCCCCATGCTCGTCCCGAGGCCACCGTTGAGCTTCACGACCACGAGTGCCTGCATCGCAGCTCGGTCACCGTGGAGGCCTCGGATCGACTCGAGGTCGGGTAGGTCGAAGACAGGCTCGATCCGGCTCTCGGGGAGCAGGCCGGTCTCGCCCGCGGCGAGTTGCTCCCAGTGGCGCCGGAAGGACGCTATCACGGTCGTGGATGGTAAATGATCAGACGGGCCCGACCGGCTTGAAGCGAAGACGGAGGAACTCTTTGACACCGGACCAGGACCCCCTGAGGGTCAGAGCCGGCTGTCGGCCGGCCGGCCGGCCGGCTTCGAGCTCGCTGAGCTGTGAGCGGAGGAACCCGACCTCGACCTCGGCTCGGACTGCGCGTTCGCGCGCCAGCACAAGTTCCTCGGAGAGCTCGCGCACCTGGTCAAACTGGGTGGACAACAAACGCCAGAGCTCCTCGGGTACTCGAGGATCCTCGTCGCGGGCGAGAACGGGCAATGCGCCCGAACTGACAGGTAAGTCCTCAGAAGCTTCCGGCTCGAGGACACCTGCCGTCACTGGTTCCGGGTCGGTTCGTGCCCGGCGTCCAGCGTCATCGTTGCCGGACAGGCGCGCTGTCCAGTCGTCGATCGTTCGGAGGATCTCCGAAACCCCGGCCGCAGCGTCCACGGACGCGCTGCCGATACCGTCGCAGTCGAGCACGGCGCTGGTTCCATCGATCGACACGGCCACTTGGGGAGGCGACTGTCGCTGCCAGACGGGTCGCGACGGGTCCCCTGACGTGCGGAGGAATCCGCGCAAGGCGAGCTCGAGCTCCAATCCTGCACGCAATCGGGCTTCGTCGCGCACCTGGCCAGTCATCCGAAGCATCGTAACCCACGTCGCCCACCGCCTCGCGGATGCCTGCGCGCTATTTGCCGCTCGCCGCCCGCGCCGGCACCTGTTCGAGCCAGGCCCGCAGCGTGGTCGGGGTCCACGCTCGGCAAAGACGGTCGAGCGCCGCTGTCCGTCGGGCCCTTGTGTCGCCCAGCAGGTAGGTGAGTCCCGGGGCGAGCGGGTCCCCGGCCCGCAGCCCGTCGATCGCCTCGAGGAGGTGGGCCTCACAGATGTCGGCGTCGTGCACATCTCCGAGGTCGGCCTGGATGCCGCCGAGGACCCGGGCTCTCTTTCGCAGCGCGCCCCGGCCGGGAAGGGCCGAGAACACCTCGCAGGTGTATCTGAGCTTCTTCACCCCTAGGCGCAGGGCGTGCAGGTCTGGCCCCTCGAACTCCGTGAGCGCTTCCGCCTTGGCGTCTCCTACTGCGACAGATTCCATGGCACGGATGGTCCCACGTGCGGCCCTGCGCAGCTTCCTGCGAGCGAGGCTTTCGGCGGGGAGCTTACGTCCCTCACCCTCGGGCCTCGTGTCGACCAGGCGGAAATCGAGCGGTACAGGCCCCCCACGTGCCCAGATCGCCCATTCCCCGATCGCTCTGAGGCAGTCGTGGCGCAGGAACGTGTCGAGGGCGTCCTCGACTCCCGACAGGGCTGCCTTCTCACCCGCCCGGTATTCGAGGATGAAGGAGCGAATGCCGTCGCCCGCGATCCTGGGGGCCTCGGTCCGCTGGGCGGTGAGCCTCGCCGTCTGGACGTCGATGTCGCGGAGGGCCGATGTCGAACGGAAGAGTTCCGCAGTCTCCTCCCGGAGGGCACTCCAGGGCTCTCTGGGGAAGACGGGGCTGTACGCCCGCATGACTGCACGGATTCGGCGGAGTGACGTTCGGAGACGATGGATGTGCTCGATGTCGGACCGGTCCGTCGCTGTCTCGAGGGAAGCTGCGACCATGGCCACGCGGGAGAGAAGCGCATCGGAGGCAGCGGGGCCGGCCAGGGGTCCCGGCCACTTCGATCCCATGTGCCCACGATACAGGGCGCCGGGCACTTGCCCCTTCGAGGCCCTGCGGCGTGGAGGGTCGTGTCAGGGCCGCCGGCCGAGACGCAACTCCGCCCTGTCGCGACCGAGACCGAGGAGCAGGTAGTGGATGGGAGGGGTGACACGGAATCCCGGGGCGAGAGCGTCCCTCAGCGCCCGGAGGACCTTCTTCTTTTGGTCGCCGAGCGGTGTGACTGCCGAGTCGACGGCTTTCTCGAGACTTGCCGCATCCCATGTGTCCACCGACGTCAGCGTGTCGACCATCCCGTCCGGGATCAGGGCGGGGTCCCGTCCCGGCACGTCGTCAGCGCCGAGGAAGAGGTAGAGGTCGGCTGCCTCCCGATAGCTCCCCACGCGAGGACGCACGCCGGGGAGAAGTAGCCGCACCGTTGCCTCGTCGATCCCTGGTGTCCCCTCGGTGCGAGCGAGGATCTCTCGCACGAGCGCGTCTTCGGGCTCCCTCTCCGCAAGCCACCTGCGCGAGAAGTTTCGGAGCTTCTTGGGGTCGTAGCGTGGCGAGTTCCGGTTGTGGTCGGCCAGGTCGAAGCCGGTTGCGAGCTCCTCGAGGGAGAGGATGTCCGGTCTCTCGGGGAATCCCAGGTTGGCAAGGTACGAATCCAGCGCCGCGGGTGGGATCCCCTCCTCCCCCAGGACGTGTTTGATGGCAAGGTCCCCGGACCTCTTCGACAGCTTCTGGCCGTCCTTGCCGACGAGGAGCGGGATATGAGCGAACTCGGGCACGGGATCCGCGCCCAGAGCCCTGAAGATGAGCACGTGCTGGGGGAGGCTGTTGAGCCAGTCTGCACCGCGGACGATCGTCGTGATCCCCATGTCGACGTCGTCCACGCACGATGCGAGGTGATACGTGGCAGTCCCGTCCGATCGCAGGAGCGCCACCTCTCCGATGTCGTGCCCGTCCCGAGTCATCTCGCCGAACACGCGGTCGTGGACGGTCACTGGTGCTTC
>QWHP01000432.1 GCA_021404985.1 Actinobacteria bacterium ATB1 | reverse complement strand
TTTGTGAAAGTCCTGCGCCGCGACGGAATCACGCAGGCGGACGAACCACGGCAGCGGAAGGCCGCCTGAACGGCAGACTGGAACGAGGGGATTTATGAATCAGGGAGGTCAAACCGCGAACCATGCGCTGCTGGCGCTGGCGTGCGGTCCCTCGGTCGAACCGGTCCCAGGCAGCAACGCCCCCCGGCACGTGGACAAGCGGACGATCGCGGACCTCGACGCGCTTCCCTATCCCCGGCATCCGCTCGTCCCCCTGACCGAGGTGGTCCACGACAGGCTGAACGTCGAGGTCTTCCGGGGTTGCACGCGCGGATGCCGGTTCTGCCAGGCGGGCATGATCACGCGCCCGGTGCGAGAGCGCGACCCCGACGCCGTCCGCGAGATGATCAGGGACGGGATCGCCGAGTCCGGCTACGAGGAGGTCTCTCTGCTCTCGCTCTCCTCGGCGGACTACTCGGGGATCTCGGACCTGCTGCGCGGGATCATGGACGACCACGGAGGGGACAAAGTCGCCGTCTCGCTGCCCAGCCTCAGGGTCGACGCGTTCACCGTCGACATCGCAGCCGAGGTTCAAAGGGTGCGGGGAACCGGTCTGACGTTCGCTCCCGAGGCGGGTACGTGGAGGCTGCGGAGCGTCGTGAACAAGCTCGTCGCCGACGACGACCTCCTCGCTGCGGCCTGCCCACCGAGACCGACGACGACGTCCTCGGCATCGCCGAGCTCGCAACCCGCAGTGTGGAGATAGGGCGCCGCTACAGCAAGGGCGCCTCCGTGACGGTGTCGGTGGGGGGATTCGTTCCCAAGGCGCACACGCCGTTCCAGTGGTTCGGCCAGGACACCCCCGACGAGTTGCAGCGCAAGCTGAGGCTCCTCAAGGACGCCACACCCAGGAACGGGGTGAAGATCCGATGGCACGACCCTGCGGCATCCACTGCCGAGGGCATCGTGTCGAGAGGCGACAGGCGGGTCGCCGAGGTGATCGAGCACGTCTGGAGGGCCGGCGGGGTGTTCCAGGAATGGCGTGAGTACTTCGGCCTCGACCTCTGGACCGAGGCGATGGAGGTATGCGGCCTCGACGTCCACGAGTACGTGCACAGAGACAGGGAGGACGCAGAGATCCTCCCGTGGGACCACATCAGCGCCGGGCTGCGCCGCGAGTTCCTCTGGGACGAGTGGCAGGAAGCGCAGTCTGCGATACATCTGGAGGATTGCCGGTGGACAGCCTGCTACGACTGCGGAGTCTGCACGGATTACGGACTCGAGCACCTCGTCGGGTCTCTCTCACCACCCGCCGGTGGCAGCCAGGGGACCGGCCAGGCGCTTCCGTCCGTGGATGCCGGCCCGGTTCCGGTCCGATTCGTCCAGTCTCGCGAGCGGGGGGTCCCACCGGCCAGGGCATCATGAGGAGAAGCCGGTGACGGATTCGGCTATCACGAGACTGAGGTACGCGAAGCGTGGCCCTGTTCGCTTCGTGTCGCACCTCGACGACATCCGCCTCTGGGAGCGGGCGCTTCGAAAAGCCGCTCTTCCGCTGGCGTTCACGCAAGGATTCACACCCCGGCCGAGGTTGAGGTTCGGACCTGCACTTCCCACCGGCTTCGCGTCGGCGGCCGAGTACGTGGACATCGAGCTCACGGAGCCGATCCCCGGAGGTGCCCTGTCAGAACGCGTCGACGACGCGTTGCCGCAGGGGTACTCGATCCTCGCGGCACGTTCGCTGCCCGCCAAGGGGGAGTCCCTGCAGGCGGCCATCGTGGCCGCCGAATACGCCGTCGTGGTCGAGGACGACAACGGCGAGTTCCCCGCTGCCCTCGACGACGAGATCCTCGTGGCGCTCGAAAGCGTCAATCTGCCGGTCCGCCTGGTGCGCAAGGGTGTGGAGAAGATCGTGGATCTCCGCCCGGAGATCCTTGCCCTTCAGATCGTGAGGGGGGGGTGTCCCCAACCCGAGACGGGGGCATTCCTGGGGGGGTTGCCCGAAGGCCTTCCTGAGAAGTGGCTCTGGCTCAGGCTCGCCTCGCAGCCGAGAAGTGCCAGGCCCACCGAGTTTCTCTCGGTGCTGCCGTCGGGCCCACGGGCCCCGCTGGTGCACCGAAGCGCACAGTTGGTGCGCGACGACAGCGGTTCCTACGGGGAGCCGATCGACCTGACACCGTTACGGGAGAGTTGCGATGGTTCGTTTCGCACGAAAGAGGAAGGATCCGAGGAAGCATGGTCATGCTCCGACGCAGAGGCGAGCCGTGCCGGCATCTGAGGCCGCCGACGGGCTGGGGTCCGAGATCGGGGAGGACGAGGACATGAGTCTGGAGGAGGCCCGTCATCTGGAGGCAGACGATCTCTATCCCGTCCCGGCCATCGACAACATCGACGACGTCGATGTTGTCGATGTCGTCGATGTTGAAGGTGAGGAGGAGTGGGTCGATCGGCGCGGCTCGCCCGCGCGAGCGTACGAGCGAGTTAAGCCGGCAAGGGATGACCGGGGCGAAAACCGACCGCGCCCCTGCGGGTACCGAAAGCCGGGAGGCGACCCGAAGGCCCGGGACCAGGCGCCGTCGTCGGCCTGCCAAGGCAACGGACTCCCAGGGTGCACGGGGGAACGGAGACAGCGGCGAGAGGAAGCAGCCGGAGACTTCCGCCGCCGAACAGGCGCAGGACGACGAAGAGCGAGAACGAACCCGCGGTCAGATGCTCGTCTACGTGCAGGACGACAAGATCCAGGTTGCCATCCTCGAGGGAAGAACCCTCGTCGAGCACTACGTCGCGCACAGACGGGCGCAATCGATCGCAGGGAACGTCTACCTGGGCAAGGTGCAGAACGTGCTGCCCGGGATGGAAGCCGCATTCGTCGACATCGGCACCCCGAAGAACGCGGTCCTGTACGCCGGAGACGTGCGCTATGCGCAGGACGAGTTTCCGGGAAAGCAGCCGCGCATCGAGGATGTGCTCGAGGTGGGCCAGAGTGTCCTCGTCCAGGTCGTCAAGGATCCCATGGGTTCCAAGGGAGCCCGACTGACGACCGAGATCTCTCTCCCCGGTCGATTCCTGGTCCTCGTGCCCGAGAGCGAGTCGACCGGGATCAGCCGGCGCCTCGCCGACCGGGAGCGGGAGAGGCTGCGCGACATGCTCAAGAAGCTCCGACCCGAGGGTTTCGGTGTCATCGTGCGCACTGCCGCCGAGGAGACGACGGAAGCGCAACTCAAGACCGACCTGGACCGCCTCGAGGATCTGTGGCACGAGACCTACAGGCTGGCCACGAGGGTCAATCCGCCCCACCTCGTGTACGAGGAGCCGGATCTCGTGATCCGAACCGTGCGTGAGATCTTCTCCGCCGACTTCCGCCGTCTCATCGTCGACGACACCGAGGTCCATGCCCGCATCTGCGAGTACCTCGGCGAGTACGAACCCGACCTCGTTCCGCGTGTTCAGCTCTACGAGGACGACATGCCCTTGTTCAGGCGTTACCACGTGACGGAGCAACTCAAGCAGGCCCTGAGCCGCAAGGTCTGGTTGCCCTCGGGGGGCTCGCTCGTGTTCGACAGAGGAGAGGCCTTGACGGTCGTGGACGTGAACACGTCCAAGAACGTGGGGAAGTCCTCACTCGAGGAGACCGTTTACCAGAACAACCTCGAGGCCGCAGAGGAGATAGCGAGACAGCTCCGCCTCAGGGACATCGGGGGGATCATCGTGATCGACTTCATCGACATGGAGATCAAGAAGAACAGGGACGCCGTGCTCAAGGCGTTCAGACGGGCCGTCGCCCAGGACAAGACCAAGACCCAGGTGTACGAGATCTCCGAGCTCGGCCTCGTCGAGATGACCCGCAAGAACGTTTCGGAGGGCCTGATCGAGAACTTCTCGAGATCCTGTCCCGAGTGCAACGGCCGTGGAGTCATCATCGACGACGATCTCCTGCTCTGATTCGCGCCGGCGAGTGGAGAGGGGCTCGCATCGCCTGCCCGGGCCAAGCCCCCTGGGGCCGGATTAAGACCGATTCGCGACATCGAGTAAACTGGCCCGTCTATGCAAGCAGTGATCAAGACCGGCGGTAAGCAGTACCGCGTCTCCGAGGGCGATGTCGTCGACGTCGAACTGCTCGTCGCCGAACCCGGCGACGAGGTCGACCTCGAGCCGCTGATGCTCTTCGAAGGTGGCGACCTGGTGCGTGATGGTGGCGCAGTGCGTGGCCGCGTCATCGAGCACGGCAAGGGCAAGAAGCTCATCGTCTTCAAGTACAAGCCCAAGACCGGCTACAGGCGCAAGAACGGCCACCGCCAGCAGTTCAGTCGCATCGAGATCACGTCGATCTCGCGTTGAATCGGATCTCCAGGAGCACACGATGTCCAAGACCAAGGGTGGCGGTTCGACGAGGAACGGCCGGGACTCCAGGTCGCAGCGGCTCGGCATAAAGGTCGGCGCCGGGCAGTACGTGACGGCGGGTTCGATCATCGTGCGCCAGCGCGGCACGCGATATCACCCGGGAACGAACGTGGGTCGTGGAGGCGACGACACTCTGTTCGCGATGACGGACGGATACGTCCGGTTCCAGCGCAACACCCGCAAGCTGGTCCACGTCGATCCTGCTCGCTGAAGTCCCGCCTGACAGTCCCACCGGCCGCCGGGCGGCACCGTAAGCTTGCCAGGCGATGTTCGTCGACGAAGCCCAGATATGCGTACGAGGCGGTGACGGCGGGGCCGGGTGCGTGAGCTTCCTGCGTGAGGCGATGCGACCCCGAGGTGGTCCCGACGGAGGCGATGGCGGCAGAGGTGGGGACGTGATCCTCGTCGCCGATCCGTCAGTCGCAACCCTGGTGACCTTCACCCGCCGAATCCACTGGACCGCCTCGTCGGGCAAGCACGGTTCTGGCAAGACCCGGCACGGGAGATCCGGCGAGGACCTGCGTGTCCTGGTCCCGCCCGGCACCGTCGTACGGACCCTTGACGGCGAACTCGTCTGTGATCTGGTACGCCCGGGGGAATCCTGCGTGGTCGCGGGCGGGGGTCGCGGGGGTCGCGGCAACGCACGCTTCGCGTCCGAGACGCGACGAGTTCCGGGCTTCGCCGAACAGGGAGAGCCGGGTGAACAACGCTGGATCCGACTCGAGCTCAAGCTCCTCGCGGACGTCGCACTCGTCGGATGGCCCAATGCGGGCAAGTCGACTCTGATATCGCGGATCTCGGCGGCA
>QWHP01000431.1 GCA_021404985.1 Actinobacteria bacterium ATB1 | reverse complement strand
GTCACTGTGGACGGCGACGCTTCCGTCCGCCTTGACGAGGATGAGGCGGACGGCCGGGGGGAGGTGGGCACCGAGGCGACCCTCGTAGACGACCTCACAACGTGCGATCAGGAGGCGCATCACCGGATCGTAGCTTCTGGTGCCCTCGGGCTAACCTGACCGGAGTCTTGTTGACTGCTCGATCAGTAAGAGAGGTGGTGGCATGAAGTGGCAAGTCGAGGACACTTCGGAGCGCGCCGAGCTGCGCGCCGAGTTCCGCGAGTTCCTCCGATCGGCGTTGCCCGCCGGCTGGGTGGAGGCCATCGACGCGGGGGACGAGGCTGCGTTCGAGGCGGCGAAGAAGGCGGGAAACTGGAACCCTCTCGCCTGGACCCCGACGTTCGGTGCGACCGGCTACATGGCTCCGCTCTGGTCCGAGGAGTACGGGGGGATGTCCGGAGAGGTCTGGATGCAGCAGGTGATTCGTGAAGAGCTGCGCCGGTACCGCCTGCCCCTCTTCGGGATCAACCTGCTCGGGGTCGGTCTTGCCGGACCGACGATCATCGAACACGGCACCGAAGCCCAGAAGGAGCGTTACCTCAGGCCGATCCTCAGCGCGCAGGAGATCTGGTGCCAGCTCTTCAGCGAACCAGGCTCCGGTTCCGATCTCGCGTCCCTCTCGACGCGTGCGGTCCGCGACGGCGACGAGTGGGTGGTCAACGGGCAGAAGGTGTGGACGACGATCGCCCAGTTCGCCAAGTGGGGAATGCTCGTCGCGAGGACGGACCCGGAGGCGCCGAAGCACGAAGGGCTCACGTACTTCATCTGCGACATGCACTCACCGGGAGTCGAGGTCCGGCCGCTCAAGCAGATGACCGGCACCGCAGAGTTCAACGAGGTGTACCTGACCGACGTCCGCATCCCGGACGAGCGACGCCTCGGGGACGTCGGCGACGGGTGGAGGGTGGCACGGACGACGCTCATGAACGAGCGCGCGACGCTCGCAGGTCTGTCACTCGACCCGGCATCGATCATGGGCGGCACGCGGCGCGATCCCTGGGAGACGTTCCTCGAGCAGATCCCTGACACGTCGGATCCGAACGTGCGCCAGAAGGTGGCTCAGCTCTACATCGAACAGGAAGTCAAGGAGATCACCGCCTTCCGCGCGAACTCGGCCCGGCTCTCGGGCGCGGCCCCCGGACCCGAGGGATCCGTGAACAAGGTTTTCAACGCCGAGTACAACCAGCGCAGGAGCGAGCTGGCGATGAACGCGTCGGGGCCGGCAGCGATCGCGTGGTCGCCGGACGACAGCGAGGCAGAATCTCGCGCGGTCTCGTTCCTGCGTGCGCGTGCGAATACGATCGAGGGTGGCACCTCCGAGATCCTCCGGAATCAGATCGCAGAGCGTGTCCTTGGTCTTCCCCGCGACATCGAGGTCGACAAGGGGAAGGTCTGGAGTGAGATCCTGAGGAACTAGTGTTCCCGCAGAACCGGCGGTCGCCACACGGTTCATCAAATGGCTGCACCCCCCTTACCCGAGTTCTCGCCGATGCAGGTCCGCGTGCTCGACGTGGCCTGGGACCTCTTCAGCCCGTCCTGCGTGAGGCGACCACGTTCGTCCAGGGGCTCACCGGGGCGCTCGAGGGGATCGCGAACCCCCGCGATCTGCTCGTCACCGCGTTCACGTGGGGTGTCGAATGGTGCCGGGACCATGAGCTCCTCAACGCCCTGCTGGAGAAGGAACCCGACCTACTCCTCCCACAGTTGACGATCGACGTCGGTCCGGCCCTCTCGCAGGGTGCGCGCCTGCTGAGCGGCCGCCTGCGCCGGCTCGAGGTCGACCCCGAGCGCGCCGACGAGCTCGCAGACTGGGTCGTCCGTGCGATCTGGTCGCACACGCTGACGCCCAGGGTGCTGGTCGACCTGAGCGACCCCGCCGCATTGCGCAGATATGCAGGCACAGTCCTTGTGCCCGAGTCCGTCGACGTGCGAGGCTGATCCCGGCATGGCCGGCGAGCGCATGGCCGGCCACCGATCGGCGACCGCCGACCCAAGCCCGTAGACCGATTGGGGGGACATGGCAGCCAACAGGATCCTGCCTGTCGTGACCGAAGAGAACGCCTTCTTCTGGCAGGCGGCACGACAGGGGCGTCTCGAGATCTCGAGATGTGCAGAGTGCGAAGCTTGGCTCCACCCTCCCACCGGAGTCTGCGCCCGCTGTGGCTCGCGAAAGGTCGCACCGGTGGAGGTGCGTCCGACAGGGCGAGTGCACAGCTTCACGGTCAACGAGCAGCTCTGGAACCCGCTGCAGGAGCCACCGTACGTGCTCGCAGTCGTCGACCTCGACGAGGCCGCACCCGTCCGATTGACGACCGAGCTCGTCGGTGTCGGGCCGGACGAGGTCGAGATCGGGATGCCGGTGCGCGCCGTCTTCGAGCCTCAGGATGCCGACGACAGGGTCGCGCTTGTCCTCTTCGAACCCGACCCTGAAAGGGAGACAGATCCTGGTCAGACCGAGGTCGAGCTCGTCGTACCCGACAGAGCCGCATTCGCGGCCCCCTCGATCGTCTCCGGGGACCCCCCGGAGAGGAGCGCCGTGATCTCCGGGCTCGGGCAGTCGCAGGTGGGAAGGCGCATCGGACGCACCGACCTCGACCTGACGATCGAGGCCGCGCTCGCCGCGATCGGGGATGCCGGCCTGTGTCCGGCCGACATCGACGGGATCTCGGCATATCCGGGAGCCGGAATCGGCGGACCGGGCTTCAGCGGCCCCGACATCTACGACGTCCAGGACGCGCTCGGCCTCTCGCTCGGCTGGCATCACTCGGGTGCAGGCGGTGCGGGGCAGCTCGGTGCTGTGGTCGCCGCGGCCCTCGCGGTCTCGTCAGGCCTGGCCCGTCACGTCCTGTGCTATCGCACGGTCACGGAGGCGACAGGGGGCAAAGGTGGAGCGAAGGGGAGCGGTAGCACCGGCGGCATGGCGAGCGGGTTCAGGGCGCCCGGCGTCTACGGGTGGTTCATGCCCTACGGCGCCTACTCGGCGGCGAACTGGATCGCCATGAACGCGACCCGTTACATGCACACCTTCGGACTCACGCGCGAGCAACTCGCCGGTGTGGCGTTGAACGGCCGGCGCAACGCAGGACTGAACCCCAAGGCCGTCTACAGGGAGGAGATGACGCTCGAGGACTACATGTCGGTCCGGATGGTGACCAGCCCGCTCTGCCTCTACGACTGCGACGTTCCTGTGGACGGGTCGACGGTTGTGATCGTCTCCCATCGGGACACACTGCCGGACCTGGCACGCCCCCCGGCCCACATCGAGGCGGTGGGAACGGCCCTGCGCGGACGTCCGTCATGGGACCAGTGGCGAGACCTGACAACCTGCGTTGCAGCGGACTGTGCGGCCCAGATGTGGGGGCGGACCGATCTGGGCCCCGGCGACCTCGACGGCGCCCAGCTCTACGACGGGTTCAGCATCCTCACCCTGATCTGGCTCGAGGCTCTGGGCATATGCGGAAAGGGGGAGGCGGGTGCATTCGTGTCGGATTGGGAGGATCGCCTCTCCCACGCGGGTGAGTTCCCCCTCAACACTTCGGGGGGTCAGTTGTCCGCGGGCCGCCTGCACGGGTTCGGTCTCCTCCACGAAGCAGTGCTCCGGTGCATGCTCCTGACCCGCTGAATCAGACCTCGGTGGGGCTTATGTCGTCCAGGTCACGCCCGCGTGACTCGGGCAGGCGACCGTAGAGGAAGAGGACGACGACCAGCGGAGCGATGTCCGTGAGGGCGATCGCCGTGCCGATCGAACCGATCGGTCCTCGCAGGAGGCCGACGAACAGGAGCCCGAGGATCGATCCTGCGACAGCCGTGGCAAGCGCCCCTGCCTGCGCCGTACCGCGGACTTCTGTTGGGAATAGCTCGTTGGAGACCGCACCGTACGCGGGGGCTGCGAATCCACCGCCGACTGCGCCCACCGCAGTGAAGATCCACAGCCAGGGGGCGCCGGTCGTGAAGAACAGGAAGTCGGCGATCGCAGCGACGAAGAGTCCGGCCCGGACGACGACGATGCGCCCGCGTGTCTCGGCCATGACGCCACCGACGAGCACTGCGATGAGGCCGGGCGCCGCTGTCGTCACCGCGCGCAGCAGGAGCACCTCGCTGCCGCTGAAGTCGCGTTCGTTCTGCAGGTAGCGCAAGGTGAGCTGTGACGTGGGTGCGGCGGCGAAGTTCAGGAGGAACGCCGATGCGGCGATGATGGCGAAGCGCCGCCTGTAGGCGATGTCGACGACCTCCGAGATCCGGCCCGTTCTCGCCTTCCGAGCAACCAGCTCCGCGAACCTGCGCGTCTCGGGCAGCCGCCCGGCCAGATGTGGGATCAGGACGAGGATGAGGGCTGCAGCCAGGAACATCCCACGCCAGGCTTCTGGTCCGATGTCGAGCGTCGGGAGGAACAGGTTCGCGAGGACGCCCCCGAGCGCCCCACCGAGGAACACGATCGCAAGCGTGGAGGCACGTACCCTCTCGGGTGACTCCTCGATCACGATGATGGCGGCGACTGGACCCGCGACGTTCACGAACCCCCGGGCGAGGACCTGGAGACCTCCGAACCAGGCAGCATCGGGTGCCAGGCCCGATAGGACCGTAAGTATCACGAGGGCCACGAGCGAGGTGAGGAGAACGCGTCGCCGGCCTGCCCTGTCTGCGAGCCAGGCCCCGACGAGGGCGACGAGGGTTCCGATGCGCGTGATCCCGAGGAGGAGGGCTAGCTCGGAATCCGTCATCCCGAAGGACTCGGTGAAGGCATTGGTGGCGGTACCGATCAGGCTGGCGCAGAAGGCGACGATCGCGAGAGCGACCGTCGCAGAGGCCACCGAACGCACCTGATCGGAGGTCCACACCGTGTCGGGGAGCCAGGGGATGCTCTTGGGTCCCGGTGGCGGATCCCGCCCCTCGCGCACAGCGATGCCCACGTCGAGCAGGTGGCGCAGCGACTTGCGGGTCTGGTGGATGATGATGGGCCGGAAGAGCCAGCCGAAGTACGGGAAGTCGCCCTCCGCCGAGACCGTTGCGCTGGCGCTTCCTTCAGAGCTGGCAACCCTCGTGCGGGCCCAACCGACCACGCCGGCCTCCGTCGCGAAGCTGACTGATCCATCCGCTTCCACCTCGACGTCCTTCCCGGCGCGTGCGGCTATGTCCGCCCATGCTCCCCGGTCGAGGGCAGGTCCGAAGTCGTCGCGGGTCACGGTCAGGTCGATGCGCATGGTCTCAGCCGTCGCAGGCGTGGCACTCCATCTCGATCGTTGCGTGGCGTATGCCGAACCGCGCTGCGAGCATCGATCTCAGCTCCTCGCGCTGGACCTGCGCGTCGTGCATGGTCGTCCGGTCGTCGGTGCGGAGCAGGACGTGCACCGTCATGGCAGGCGTGTCGGAGGCGAGGTTCCAGAGATGGAGGTGGTGAACGTCGTCGACGCGCTCGTCGGCGAGCAGCGCTTGTGCGACGGTCTCGGGATCGAGACCGCGTGGCGTGCCCTCGAGCAGGATGCGGGTCGTTTCGCCGAGGAGCCTCCATCCCGACCAGAGGGCGAGGAAGCCGATGAGTATCGAGGCGACGGGATCCACCCACGCGGCGTTCCAGACCAGGACAGCGAAACCGGCAACCATGGCGCCGAGGGACCCGGCGGCGTCCACTGCCATGTGCCAGAACGCCCCTTCGAGGTTCACGCTCCTGTCGCGCCAGCGCATTACGACGAGAGCGCTGGCAACGTTCGCCGCGAGCCCGAGTCCCGCGACGACGAGTACTCCACCTCCGCGGATCTCGACGGGCGAACCGAGACGCTGGACTGCCTCGACGAAGATCCAGATGGCGGCACCGACCAAGAGGAGGCCGTTCGCCTGAGCGGCGAGGACCTCGCCTCTCTGCAGGCCGTAGGTGTGCCGGCTCGTAGCCGGCCGAGTCAGGAGGTTCTGCCCGATGAGCGCGATCGTGAGACCGGCAACGTCCGTGAGCATGTGGACCGCGTCAGCGAGCAGGGCGAGGGAGTTGAAGACGACACCACCGGCGGCCTCGATCAGGAGAAACGCGACGTTGATCGCCAGCGCGATCCACAGGGCGCGGTCCTGACCTGCTCGGACCCGGGCGATCCCGCCGCCGTGATCGTGGTCCGCACCCATGCCCTCAGTCGACCAGCTCCGCGAGGAGGCGCAATGAGTCGATGTCGGCCGTCCCGCAGATGAGCGTGGTGATACCCGACTCCTTCCAGGGCTCGATCCGGTCGCGGATGCGATCGGCCGGTCCGCACAAGGCCACCTCGTCGACCAGGTCGTCGGGCACCAACGCCGTTGCCTCGCCCTTCTTTCCGTCCAGATAGAGGTCCTGGATCTGTCGGGCCGCGTCCTCGAAGCCGTAGCGGCATGCGAGGTCG
>QWHP01000430.1 GCA_021404985.1 Actinobacteria bacterium ATB1 | reverse complement strand
CTCTGGGGAGTCTCCGCTCTCGGTGGGTACGACCGCAACGAGAACAAGTCCTGGCTCATCATCACGCTTGCCGTCGCCGCCCTTGCCCTGTTCTGGCTCGTGATCCCGTCGTCGACGTTCACGAAGGCCTTGGCGCTGGTGGCTGCGGCCGGGATCGTCGTCGGCCTGGCCTACGGGATCGCCCGTCCTTCCCCCTTGGGGCGTTTCGACCCCGCGACCAACGTCGGCTGGATCATCACCACGTTCGCGCTGGGCATGTTCTTCATCCCGAACATCGTGACGCGTGCGATCTCGAACAGCCCGGAGAAGATCCCCGACCTCGTCGGTGGCAACCCGATCACGATCGCCGGCCAGGCATTGACCGCGCGCGACATCCTGATCGTCGGCATGTCCGTCGCGCTCCTGGTCGGCATCGAACTATTGATGAGCCGCACGATGTTGGGTCGCGCGTTCCACGCCGTGTCCCAGGACCCGACGACGGCCTCCCTGATGGGGATCAACACGGGTTCGATCGTGATCATCGCATTCGGCCTCGCTGGAGCCCTCGGAGCGATCGCGTCGGTCCTGATCGCTCCGAAGCTCTTCGTGAAGCTCGACAACTCGATCACTCTGTCAGTCTGGGCACTCGTAGCCGTCGTTCTCGGTGGGCTCGGATCCACCAAGGGCGCGGTCGTCGGGGCGTACCTCGTCGGGTTCGTGACGGCTGCCGTGACGACCTGGCTCGGCGGAGAATGGGCCCAGCCCATCCTCTTCCTCGGCCTGCTGATCATCTTGCGGGTAAGACCGACGGGCCTCTTCGGCCGGGTTGCCGTGGAGAAGGTGTGAGGAGGCAGATATGACGCAGCAGCAGACGCCTCCTGTCGAGTACTCGGGGGACCACGACCCTGCAGTCGCCTACGCCACCGAGGGCGTCGCGACCGAACCCGAGATCACGGACACCCTGGGCTTCCGGCCATCCCGCCAGCGGGAGGCATCGTGGATCGCTGCTGCGATCGCCTTCCTCGTCCTTGCCGGCTTCCCCTACATCGCGTATCTGTTCACCACGGCAGGCCGCTCGTACACGTCCTTGATGCTCTTCGCGCTCATATTTGCCATCGCGGCCACGGGCCTGAACATCGCAGCCGGGTACACGGGCATGCTCTCGCTGGGCCATGCCGCGTTCATGGCTGCGGGCGGGTTCGTCATGATGCAGATGGGCAACGTCGTGGATCCCTGGATCGCCCTTTTCGTCGCGATCGTCTGGGGTGCTCTCATGGGCCTGCTCATGGCCGCGTTCTCGGTGCACCTGAAGGGCTTCTACCTCTCGATCGTGACGTTCCTCGCCGGTGCCGTGATCCCGTTCCTCACGATCCAGGTCATGCCCCTCTTCGGAGGCGACAAGCTGGACGAGGTTTCGGACATGCGCCGCCTCGCGGGTGTCGTGCTCGGCAACCCGGAGGAGCCCGACTTCTTCTTCAACGGAGGCGAGTCGGCCGACAAGCGCTTCTACTTCTTTGTCGTCTGCTGCCTCTTCATCTGCCTCGGGATCACGGCGGCTCTCGTGCGATCCGGATTGGGGCGTGCGTGGATGGCGATCCGGGACAGCGACATCGCGGCCCGGGCCTGCGGAGTTGCGATCTACAGGTACAGGATGCTCTCGTTCACGATCTCTGCCACGATGGCTGCCTTCGCCGGCGTGCTCTACTCGCAGAACCCGAACGTGACCGGGCTCCAGGAGGGGACGTTCTCGTTCTTCCTGTCCTTCACCCTGGTCTTCTTCGTCCTCTTCGGGGGTCTGGGAACGATCGCCGGTCCCGTGATCGGTGCGGTCGCCCTGGGCTTCCTCGCAGAGATGCTCTTCGGCTGGAACGTGAGCTTGGGGGGTCTGGAAGTCGTCCAGCCGGTGAATCAGCAGCCCGGGGCGACGGGCATCATCCTGGGCATCCTTCTCATCGTGAACATGGTCCTCGCCCCCAACGGCGTCATGGGTATGGGCAAGGACGTCAAGTCGTGGTGGGATCGCCGTCAGGCCCTCCGCGGGCTTCCCCCACGGCGGCCGGTGCCACCCGACGTGACCGAGGCGGACTGGCGGCCGACGCCGACGACGAGCGTCGACCAGTACGGTGGGGCGCCCCTCCTGGAGCTCACGGCCGTGTCCAAGGACTTCGGGGGCCTGCGTGCCGTCGACACACTCGACGTGATCGTGACGCCCGGGACGATCCACTCCCTGATAGGCCCGAACGGTTCCGGGAAGACGACGTGTATCAACCTGATAACCGGCTTCTACAAGCCGACGGAGGGGAGAGTCCGCTTCCAGGGGCTCGACATCACGGACGAGGAAAGCCACAGGCGGGCACACCGAGGCATGACACGGACCTTCCAGAACCTGCAGATCTTCCGCGACATGACGGTCCTGCAGAACGCGATGGTCGGGCTGCAGCCCAGGCTCAGCATCGCGCGCTCGTTCTTCCCTGCAGACAACAAGGCGCTGACACGGCGGGCGTTCGGGCTGCTCGACTACGTGGGACTGGCGGAGAGGGCGTTCGAGCCTGCGTCGGCGCTCGCCTACGCCGAACAGCGGCGTCTCGAGATCGCACGGGCTCTTGCAGCCGACCCCGATCTCCTGCTCCTGGACGAGCCGGCAGCGGGCATGAACCCCGCAGAGACCCACGACCTCACCGACCTGATCCTGGACATCCGGGCACACGGCATCACGGTGTTCCTGATCGAGCACCACATGGACCTCGTCATGAGGCTGTCGGACTGGATCACCGTTCTCGACTACGGAGCA
>QWHP01000429.1 GCA_021404985.1 Actinobacteria bacterium ATB1 | reverse complement strand
CCGCCCTGCTCCAAGTTGTCTCGGTAGTCGGCCCATGGCCCTTGAGCACTGCCCGATCAGAACGAATGTGTCACCTCTGGCGAACTCCAGCGGCAAGGACGGACCGGTCGGCGTGGTCCGAACGTGTCAGGTGCAGGTCCACCGACGTAGGGGCGTCACGTCCCCAGCGCACGTCGGTACAGAGCCACGAGTCCCATGAGTGTGGTGTCCCAGGAGAACTTCGAGGTGTGCGTGGGACCTGACCGGCTCAACCGGGTTCGTACTGCGTCGTCGTCGAGGACGAGGGTCATGGCGTCGGCGAAGGGCACCGGGTCGTCGGTCGAGGGTACGAGCAGAGCGGCATCCGACAGGACTTCCGGCAGCGAACCCACCGACGTCGCGACGACGGGGACCCCGGCCGACATCGCTTCGAGGGGAGGGAACCCGAAGCCCTCGTACACCGACGGGTAGGCGAACACGTCGGCGTCCCGTACGAGGGCGGCGCGATCGGCATCCGACACGTACCCCAGTACGTGGATTCGATCGCCTGTCCTGGCTTTCTCGACGGCCCGATGGAACGCGTCGGAGCCCCAACCGGCGGGCCCGGCAACCACCAGGTGGAGGTCCGGCCGAGCCTTCGCCGCGATGTCGAACGCCCGCACCAGTCCGGCGTGGTTCTTCCGGGGCTCGATCGTTCCGAGGGCGAGGATGTAGCGGTCACCGTCACCGAGGCCCGCCCGCCTCCTCCCGGCACCCGGCGCGCTCGGGGCGAGCACGGGGACACCGGACGCCACGGCGACGACACGTTCGGGATCCACGTCGACGAGCGTCTTCACCTCCTCGGCGACGAAGTTCGAAGGCGTGTGGATCCACGCCCCGTGCGAGGCCGCCCTCTGCACCAGGTGTGGGATGGCCAGCGTCGCCCGCTCGACGAGTTCGGGAAACCTCCAAGCCGTCATGTCGTGCACAGTCACGACCCGGAGGGCACGCGACGGCGGCACTACGAAGTTCGTGCCGTGAACCACGTCCACCCGTCCTGTCCAGGGTTCGATCTTCGGAAAGTCGACGAGACCCCAGAGCGCCCGCATCAGCCTCGCCGGCATCGGCCGCTCGACCACGGAGACACCCGACGGCGTGGCGCTGCGCAGGCAGGAGCGGCCGCGCCAGGTCATGGCGAACGCGATCGGCTCGACATCCGCATGCGCGACCGCTGCAATGAGCAACTGAGACGCGAACCAGCCGACTCCGGTGGGGGATCCGATGAGGGGTGTGGCGTCGAAGGCCACTCGGAGCTCGGCACCTCCGTCAGGCACGTCTGGCCGTACCGGGGCGTGTCGGCCGTCCCTCAAGGAAGGGTGATCTCACAGTGGTCGCCCACCATGAGTCGGTAGGCCCGCGGCATCTCCGTGGAGGGGCGGATCGATGTCTCCCGACCCACGAGGCTGTCCGCAATGCGGCGGATACCGACCACCGTCGAGCCCGCGAGGATGATGGAGTGGTCGATCTCGCTGTCCTCGAGGACGCAGTTCTCACCTATGGACGAGTACGGGCCCACGAAGGAGTCCACGAGACATGTGTCGGCCCCGATGATCGTGGGTCCCCGAACCTCGCTGCGTATGAGCTTGGCTCCGGGCTCCACGACCACGCGTCCGACGATGCGAGTCTCGGGGTCCGCCGTGCCCTCGACTCTGCGTTCGAGATGGTCCAGGACGATCCTGTTCGCTTCGAGGATGTCCTGGCGCTTCCCCGTGTCGATCCAGTCGCCGTCGATCACCTTCGAACGCACGTCACAGCCGCTGCGCAGCAGCCATTCAACGGCGTCCGTGATCTCGAGCTCGCCGCGTTCGGACGGCTCGATGGCCCTGACGGCCTCGTGAATCTTCGCCCCGAACACGTAGACGCCCACGAGGGCCAGGTTGCTCGGGGGCCGTGCCGGCTTCTCGACAAGTCCCACCACACGGCCGTCCTCGACCACTGCGACCCCGAACTGGCGGGGGTCGTCGACCTCCTTGAGCAGGATCAGGGCGTCCGGCTCGTATGCCGCGAACTCCTCCACGATCGGGGTGAGGCCGTCGACGAGGAGGTTGTCTCCGAGGTACATGACGAAGGGATCCGAACCGAGGAAGTCGGCGGCGATCAGCACGCAGTGCGCAAGGCCCCTTGGCGCGTCCTGGGGGATGTACGTCACCTCGAGACCGAACTCGCCACCGTCGCCCACGGCAGCATGGATCATCGGCGCCGTGTCTCCCACCACGATCCCGACCTCGCGGATCCCGGCCGCGGCGATCGCTTCGAGGCAGTAGTAGAGGATCGGGCGGTTCGCGAGCGGGACGAGCTGTTTCGCACTCGTGTGCGTGATGGGACGCAGCCGGGTACCGCTCCCGCCTGCCAGGACCAAGGCCTTCATGAGATCGTGGCGGAGTATATCCGTGGCTCGTCGGTATTCTCGTCGACGCATCCCAGTACCAGCCCGGAGGGCCCTTCGCATGCGTGTGCTAGTGACCGGCGGGTGCGGCTTCATCGGAGCGAACTTCGTGCGCCGCCTCCTCCGACCCGGTGAGGGCAACGAGGTGATCAACGTCGATGCCCTCACCTACGCGGGGAATCCCGCCAACCTCTCGGGTCTTACCGAGGTCGACGGGTATCGCTTCGTCCTTGGAGACATCAGGGACGACGAGCTCGTCAGCGAGTTGATGCGTGATGTCGATGCAGTGGTTCACTTCGCCGCCGAGACCCACGTCGACCGCTCCATCATGTCCTCCGACCGGTTCGTGGACACGAATGTGCGGGGAACGC
>QWHP01000012.1 GCA_021404985.1 Actinobacteria bacterium ATB1 | reverse complement strand
TTCGAGGCAACCGACCGCGTCGGTGGCCGGCAGCGGAGCACGCACATCGGTGGGGAGGTCCTCGAGGAGGGAGCCGTCTTCTTCGGTTCGAACTACCCGACACTCGGGGCGAAGCTGCGCGAGACAGGTCTCGACCGCGAGCTCAAGGTGTACGACACGAGGGGCACACATCGCTTCGAAGTGGGCCGTCAGACCGCAGCTGATCCTGTGACGCTGATCAGGAGCCGCCACCTCCCGTGGAATGAGAAGCTGGCCGTACTCCCCTTCACACTCTCCGTGCTCCCGATCTCTGCCGAGATCAGGAACTCCCTGGGCGGACGTGTGCGGTCGCGGTGGGCGCGGCGACTCGACCGGATCACGGCGTCCGACTGGCTCTCGTCTCGCGTCGGCCCCTGCTTCGTGGACGAGGTGGCAGGCCCGTTCATGGAGGCATTGGGTTTCGCCCCGGCGAGTGACTGGTCTGCCTTGGGTGCGATGCAGATCCTCGCGTTCGGCGGCATGGCCGAGCTCTACGGACTACCGGAGGGGAACTCGACTCTCGCCGAGCGACTTGCCGCCCCGCTCGAGGTTCGGCTCGGGACGCGGGCGGTCTCGGTCTCACCGGACGCCCGTGGCGTCACCCTGGAGGTTGCCGGAGACAGCGGATCGGACCTCGTCAGTGCCCGTGAAGTGGTCCTCGCCGTCCCTGCCCCGTACGCTGCCGAGTTGTTGCGCGGCGCATTGCGACAGGCGGTCAGGCGTTTCCACTACAGCTCCTCCGTTGTGATGGCCGTCGCCCTCGAATCGCTGACTGCCGATCTCCCCGCCATCTCGATCTTCGGCGGGGACGGCTGTGGACGCCTACGTGCCGTGGTGGCCGAGCAGAGGGAACGCGGCGCCGCCGTGGTGAGTTACGCCACTCTCGCCCATCCGTGGCAGTACGAGTACTTCGACGCACCCGACGAAGAGGTCGTCGCCGTCCTGACCGACTACCTCGAAGCCGTGAACGGCAAGCCCGTCGACACGATCGAGTCCCGCGTGGTGCGCTGGGAGCACTCGGTCCCGGTCCCGGTCCCCGGATCACTCGGGATGAGAACGGAGGTGCGCCGCCTCGCAGGCGAGGTCCCTCATCTCCACCTCGCCGGTGACTGGCTGGTCTCGCCCAGCCAGGAGGGGGCTCTCGTGTCGGGTATCGAGGCGGCCGACACGTTGCTCGGTGCTTGAGCGTGGAGTCCGACCGGCATCCGGTGCTGACCGGGGAGGTCCCACCTTGTAGGTTGGGGCCATGGCGAAGACCTACGAGCTCGACTGCCCGGTCGCAAGATCGCTCGAGATCGTCGGCGAGCGCTGGACGCTCCTGATCATCCGCGAGCTCCTCCTCGGCCACTCGCGTTTCGGCGAGTTCTCGACCGCTCTCCCCGGCATCCCCCCGAACCTGCTTTCCGACCGTCTCCGCCTCCTCGAGGCCGAGGGAATCGTCGAGCGCCTTGAGCCCAAGGGCTACTCGCTGACAGTGAAGGGACGCTCCTTGGCCCCGGCCCTCGGGGCCTTGGCGGTATGGGGCATGCGCTACTACGAGGAACCCCCGTCTGCACTGGCGCGCCACGCGAGGTGCGGAGGGCGCGTCAGGGGCCACTGGACGTGCGACGCATGTGGTGACGAGGTTTCTCCCGACGACCTCGAGCTCGTCGCGCCGGAGGCGGCTCCTCAGGTGTCACGGTGAGCGCTGGGAAGTACCAACAGGTTGTCGCATTGGCGGGAGGCGTGGGAGCGTCCCGGCTGTTGCGCGGACTCGTACGTGTGATCCCCCCCGAGTCCCTCACCGTGATTGTGAACACCGGCGACGACATGGTCCTCCACGGCCTCCACGTCAGTCCCGACATCGACACGGTCGTCTACACGATGGCGGGGGCAGCGGATCCCGACCGCGGCTGGGGTCTGGCGGAGGAGACCTGGAACGCGCTCTCCGCCATGGAACGTTACGGGATGGATACGTGGTTCGCGCTCGGCGACAAGGATCTCGCAACCCACGTGTTCCGGACGTCTCGCCTCGCTGCGGGTGCCGGGCTCGCCACTGTGACCGCCGAGATCGCCCGCGCGTGGGGGGTCGTGCCTCGAATCCTGCCGATGACCGAGGACCGCGTGGAGAACCGTGTCGTGGTCGAAGAAGGCGGACGGGAGCTGGATCTCCACTTCCAGGAGTACCTGGTCCATCACGGCTCACCCGACAGCGTGTTGCGTGCCTACGCGGCAGGGGTGAGCTCGGCGCAGGCACTGCCCGAAGCAGTCGCCGCCATCGAGGCCGCACACGCGATCGTGTTCTGCCCGTCGAACCCCGTCGTCTCGATCGGACCAATCCTCGCCGTGCCCGGGATCGGCGCCGCCGTTAGCCGATCGAGGGCACGCAAGATCGCGGTGAGCCCCATCGTCGGTGGTGCGCCCGTGAGGGGTCCCGCTGACCGTCTCATGCGATCCGCCGGGATCGACGTGAGCTGCGTCGGCATCGCAAGGTACTACGCGGGCATCGTCGACACCCTCGTCATAGACGAACGCGACCGGGAGCAAGCAGAGGACGTCGCGACCCACTGCAAGTGCATCGTTGCGAACACGCTCATCTCGGAGCTCAGGGCATCGGAGGCCCTCTCCCGGATCCTGTGCGAGGGAGTCGACATCCGGACCCCCCAAGAGTGAGGCGAGTTGGAGCGCCGATGGAGAAGCCGCGGGAACTGCGTGTCCTGCCTGTCGACGGGGTGGGTGAGGTGCGCGCCGGTGACCGTCTCGACGTCGTGGTGAACCGTGCACTCGAGGCGTGTGGGATCGCACTCCGTGAGAGCGATGTGCTCGTCGTCACGTCGAAGATCGTCTCGAAAGCCGAGGGGCGGGTGGTCGCCGTCGACGAGGCAGATCCCGAGGCGCGAACCCGGCTCGTTCTCGAGCAGGCCACCACTGTGCTTCGCAGGCGGGACTCCCTCCTGATCACGGAGACGAGCCACGGGTTCGTCTGCGCGAATGCCGGTGTCGACTGGTCCAACACCGAGCCGGGAACCGCAGTTCTGCTGCCGGAGAACCCGGACAGATCGGCACGGGGCCTCAGGGACCGCCTCGCGGCACGCTTCGGACTCGGCACTCTCGGTGTCGTGATCACGGACACGGTGGGGCGTCCGTGGCGCAGAGGACTCGTCGACATAGCCATCGGCTCTGCCGGCTTCGCTCCTCTCCTCGACCTGGTGGGCACGGAGGACGGCACCGGCAGGGAACTGCACGTGACCGAGATCGCCCTCGCCGACGAGATCGCCGCGTCCGCCGAGATCGTGTGCGGCAAGGCCTGGCGGCGTCCGGTGGCGGTGGTCCGCGGCATCGACATCACCGGTGAAGGCTCGGCGAGGGAGCTCGTGAGACCGCCACGTGACGACCTCTTCAGGTAGGGCTTCGGGTTGGCCAGCTACCGCCTATCTGACGGTCTCCAGGGCCCAGTTCACGGTCTTCTTGATGCCTTCGGTGCGCGTGGTCCACGCACGCCAGCCGAGCCTGCTCTCGATCAACGAGGCGTCGAGAGTCAGTTGGGCGGGAGTCGGCACCCCGTTCGGGACGAAGGTGGACGCACCTGGATAACCCGCCTCTGCCGCGAGCTCCTCGATGATCGACCCGTACGGTGTGGCCTCGCCCGTCCCGACGCACAGCAGCCCCAAGCCCCCTGCCAGCGCCCTGACGGTCGCATCCACGGCGTCCTCGACATATAGCCAGTCGTAGGCCGCTGTTGCATCGACGGCGAGAGCGGGTGTCCGGCGACGGACCATGTCGTCCAGTGCCCTGCCTAGCTCCGTGTGCTCGGCGGAGAGCCGCGGACCGTAGAGGGGACCGATCACGAGGCCGCACCAATCACGCCCCATGCGCGCTTCCACGTAACGCATCGCGGAGTAGAGAGCCGCCCCGTAGGGATGGAGGGGATGGGGTCTCTGCGTCTCCTTCGCCGGAAGCCGAGTGACGGCACCGAAGAACTCCACGGCATCCACTGTCACGACGAATCTGGCTCCGGCTGCGAGTGTGGCTTCACAGAGGCGGGCGGTCCTGCCCACGACTGCTCGCACAGTCTCGGTCGGATCGGAGACCCCACGGTCCACCGGGGCCGGCTGGGCCGTCTGAACGACGATGTCGGGCGAGAATCTCGCGAGCATCGCCCCCACCTGGGGGTGGTCCATCGAGATCGTGTGGATACCGACTTTGCCGTGTCTTCTCGCATCCGTGAGGTTGTCGAGACGGCCGGTCGAGAGATCGTCGAGAACGAGAACGTCGCGGCCGTCCTGAACGAGACGGTCGACGAGATGCGAACCGAGGAATCCGGCCCCGCCTACAACGGCGACCCTCATGTCACTCATCCCTTCGTGATCTGTTCCACGCCGGCGACCTAAATGCTCTGATCCGGTGGCACGACCGAATCCGCGGGAAGTCTACGACCGGCACAGACACAACCGCGGTCACCGACGATCGCCCGGTGCACACGGGCGTCACGTTCGACGACGGCTGCGTCGAGGAGCACGGTCTCCGAAACCACGGCGCCGGTCCCGATGTGGGACTTGGGTCCTAGGACGCCGCTCGGTCCGATCCTCGCGCCCGATTCCACGACACTGCCGGACGACATGACGACGTTCCCCACCACGTCGACATCGGCAGCTAGCTGGGCAGTCTCGTCCATCCAGACGTGGCCACCGCCAACGGACCGCCTGATCCCGGGCAGAGGCTCGTGAAGCCTGCCTTCGAGGCAATCGATGTTCGCCTGCAGATAGGTGGGCAGCGTCCCGAAGTCCAGCCAGTAGCTCTCACCCGGGCATCCGTAGAGGACTCCGCTCTCGGCCATGCGCGGGAACACGTCCCGTTCGACCGAGCACACCCCGGCCGGTATTCCTTCCAACATGGCCTGTTCGCAGACGTAGGTACCCGCATTGATCATGTTCGTCGGCGCCTCGTCGCGTGGAGGCTTCTCGATGAAGCGAATCACACGACCGGCCGGGTCGGTCGGGACGACCCCGAAGCGGGACGGATCCTCCACGGGTGTGAGGACGATCGTCGCCTCGGCTCCGGTATCCCTGTGCCTCTCCAGGACCATCGCGAGATCGACATCCGTCAACACGTCACCGTTGAGAACGAAGAACGTCCCGTCGAAGCCCCCTGCGGCCTCGGTCGCGTACCTGATCGCCCCTCCCGTCCCGAGCGGCTCCTCCTCGACGACGATCCGAACGCGAGGAGCCGTGTGCTCCGTGAGTCGGTCGAAGGCCTCGCTCCTGTAGCAGGCCGACAGGACGACCTCCTCGCAGCCCACGTCGTGCAAGCGACGCAAGGTTCTCTCGACAAAGGGGACGGCAGCGATGGGGAGCATCGGCTTGGGACGCTCGTATGTGAGGGGCCGGAGCCTCGTTCCCTCGCCACCGACGAGGATGAGTGCTTTCACCGGTGACGAACCCTATCGCGTCCTCCTGTCGCCTCCGTGGAAGGGCGGCTCGCCCGCCGCACGGAGCGATCGGCAACCCAGCGCTTCGCAGCGACGAACGCGAGACGAAGGGCGACACCTGCGACGACGAGCGGCCATGTGAGACCCCTGCGCCCTCCGCGCCGCACACGCTCGAAGCGAAGCATCGAGCGGTGGTGCGCCAAGAGGAGCCTGTAGGGGATCCCCTGGCTCGACGTTCCGATCGTGTGCGTGACCACGCCCTCGGGCTCGAACCAGACTCTGCCCCCGGCGCCATGGGTCCTCCAACAGAGGTCGACGTCCTCGACGTACATCCAGTATCCGGGATCGAATCCTCCGAGTTCGTCCCAGACGTCGCGCCTGATCGCGAGCGCTGCGCCCGAAACCCAGTCGACCTCTCGCGCCGAGTCGTGGTCCCAGTCGGACATCGTGTAGCGGATGGTCGCGGGATTGGACTTCCAGAAGAGCCCCAGGAATCCGTGTGTGGCGGCCAGCAGGATGCTCGGGAAACGACGGGCAGACTGTTGGATCGAACCGTCCGGATCCAGGATCTTGGGGCCGACGACCGACACGGAGGTGTCGGACTCGAAACGCTCGACGATGGCCCGGAGCGTGCCCTTGCGTATGGTCGTGTCCGGATTGAGCACGAGCACGAATGGAGAGCTCGTCTCGCTCACCCCCCTGTTCGCAGCGGCACCGTAACCCAGGTTCTCCTTGCCTTCGATCACGTGCGCACCGTACTCGAGTGCCACTTCCCGCGACGCATCCGTTGACGCGTTGTCGGAGACCACCACCTCGGCGGGCGAGTCCTCGAGGAGGCTCTCGAGACACGGCCCGAGGTCGTCCGCCGAGTTGTGGGTGACCACGACGACGGCGATCGGGTTGGTGGCCTCCGTCATGGGCTCTGGCCGGGGTCTCCGCTGCCCCCGACGTAACCCTTGGAGGAAAGCTCCTCCCTGTACCAGGCCACCGTCCTCGCCAAGCCGTCACGGAGGTCGACCTCGGGTTCCCAGCCGAGGATCTCCCTCGCCTTGGTGATGTCGGGCCTGCGCTGCTTCGGATCGTCTGTCGGCAGCTCGAGGTGCTCGATCTCGACGTCGGCCCCCGTGGCCTCCAGGACGAGGTCGGCGAGCTCACGGACCGTGAACTCGTGTGGGTTGCCTATGTTCATCGGCCCGGTGGAGTCGGACCAGAGCAGGCGAGTCAGGCCTTCGACCTCGTCGTCGACGTAGCAGAAGGATCTCGTCTGGCTGCCGTCCCCGAAGATCGTGAGCGGCCGGCCGGCGAGGGCCTGGTGGATGAAGTTGGAGACGACCCGCCCGTCGACGCGCAGACGCGGCCCGTAGACGTTGAAGATGCGTGCGACGCGGACCTCGAGCCCGTGCGCTCTGTGGTAGGCCATCGTGATGGCCTCGGCGAAGCGCTTCGCCTCGTCGTACACGCCCCGCGGCCCGACGGGGTTCACGTTTCCCCAGTACTCCTCTGTCTGTGGGCTCACGAGCGGATCCCCGTAGACCTCCGACGTGGAGGCCAGCATGAACCGGGCCCCCTTCGCGAGAGCGACACCGAGCATGTTGTGCGTGCCCCTCGCGCCGACCTTGAGCGTCTGGATGGGGTACTCCAGATAGTCCTGCGGGCTCGCCGGGCTCGCGAAGTGGAGCACGGCGTCTACGGGCCCGGGGATGTGCACATAGTCGGAGACGTTGCAGTGCATGAACGTGAACCGCTCGTCCCCGGCGAGACGCGCGAGGTTGTCCAGGTGACCCGTGATCAGGTTGTCGACGGCAACGACCTCCGCCCCGTCTCCGTGCAGCCGGTCACAGAGATGGGAACCAAGGAATCCGGCTGCGCCGGTGATGACCACGCGCACTAGCTATCCCGATCCTGGCCGGTGGAAGCCGCCGGGGCGACTTCGCGGCTCGAGGAATCCGCACCCTCGTTCTCTCCCGTTGCCTCCCGGCCTCCCGGCACGTCGTCGGTCACGTCGAGGTCGGCGGTGAGCTGTACGGGCCCTTCCGCCTCCGGAGTAGGGTCCCCGCCACGATCGGACTGCTCGGCATCCGGCGGAGGCGGGGCCGGAGAGGGCGGTGCGCCCCTGTTGTGTCCGAGATCACTGATCAGGTCGCGGACTCCCTCCTGCCACGTCGGGAGCGGCTCACCACCGGCGAGATGCCAGGCACGACACTCAAGCGACGAGTTCGCCGGACGAGGCGCCGGATAGGACGCGAGCATGGCGTCCGTGGCGACATTCTCTATCCGATCGGGCTCGTGGCCACCGACAGCGAGGATCTCGCGTGCGAGGTCGGCTCGGGAACATGCTCCCGAGCCAGCAAGGTGATAGAGACCATACCTTCCCGAAACCGCGAGCTTCCGGATCGCGCGTGCCAGGTGGGGCGCATAGGTGGGAGACCCGATCTGGTCGCTCACGACCTGGAGCCGCCCCGGCGAGTCGGCGGCACGGAGGATCGACAGAGCGAAGTTCGGGGCCTGGGTGCTGAAGAGCACCGCTGTCCTCACGACATAGGACTGCGGCCTCAGATGCTGGATCTCTCTTTCACCGCCCAGCTTGGAGCGTCCGTAGACGCTCAGCGGCCACGGTTCGTCCCACTCGTCGTACGGACGGCCTGCCGTTCCCTCGAAGACGTAGTCGCTCGAGACGTGCACGAGGTCAGCGTCGAGCGCGTTGGCGGCGAGCGCGAGATTGCGTGGCCCGAGGGCGTTGACGGCGAAAGCCCTGTCGATCTCGGTCTCACAGGCGTCGACAGCGGTCATCGCTGCAGCATTGACTATGAGGTCCGGGCCGCATGCGTACATCGTCCCCATGACCGACTCGTAGTCGGCGATGTCACACGCAGACGATCCGAGGGGAGTCACCTCCCAGTCCGAGAACGCCTGGCAGAGCGCATGGCCGAGTTGTCCTGTCGCACCGACGATCGCGACCCGCATGCCGAACCCCTTCTCGCCTCATCACGGTCCACTCGGGCGACACGACCCCTCGCAGATGACGAGGCGTGCGGTCACTCCGACGGCGCCAGCTCCGGCAACCGGAAGTCGTTCCCGAGCACTACCAGGACGTCGCTGTTGCCGACGGTTCCCGGCTGGACGTCCTCGATCTGCAAGGTTTGTCCGACAAGCATTCCCTTTGCCAGCGCACCGGGAGCGTAGTAGACGACGCTCGTCTTCCTCGGGTCAGGAGAGTCGCCGATCGCGCCCGCCGCGAACCCGAGGTTCTCGAGGCGCAGACGGGTGTTGGCAGCCAGGGCCTTCTGATCCGTGGCATTGAGAACACGCACGCGCGTGACACCAGGATCGGCAGCCGGGGGCGCGGGCTGCTCTGTGGGCGGGGGCGCCTGACCAGACGACTCTCCGCGCAAGGCCGCCAGGATACCCTCCGCCTCGGGCAGGGCCTCTATGTAGGAGACACCGCTGCGCATGGTCGGTTTGGCCGGCAGGCTCACGAACTGGACGTTCTCGGGCGTGATCGGCGTCATCTGGCGATAGAGATCGAGAGCGGCATCGAAGTCGAAGTGCGCGTCGACCTTCATGTGCTCCTTCGCGATCCGAGCGAACTCCTTCACCCTCGTCACCGATCCGGCACCGTTGACCTTGCCGAGAAGCTTGAGGAGGAACTCCTGCTGGCGCTCTATCCGCCCGAAGTCGCCTTTGCCGTCGCCGACCCACTTGCCGTCTATCTGCTCCTGGAAGTGCCGGGACCTCACGAGCATCAACGCCTGGCGACCGTCGAGGACCTGCGGACCGGATTCGAACCTCCACTTCAGCTGCGTGTCCCGGATCGGGTACGGGAAGTCGTACTCGACCCCGCCCACAGCGTCCACCATGTCTGCGAAGGACTGGAAGTTCACCTGGACGTAGTGGTTGACGGTCAGGCCCGTGAAGCCCTGGACGGTGTCGACGAGGAGCTGCTCTCCACCGTATGCGAGTGCGGCGTTCACCTTGTCGGGCCCTCGGCCGGGGATCTCGACCCTGAGATCCCTGGGCAGGCTCAGGACGAAGGACTTCTTCCGGGCGGGGTCGACGTGGATGAGGATTATCGTGTCGGCCCTTGCTCCGGCCGTCTGCGGTCGCCCGACACCCGCATCATCCGCAAGGGCCTCGCCGAGACCCTCGCGCGTGTCGTTCCCGACGATCATGAAGGTCGTCGGCTTCCCGGAGGCGGCCGGCGTGACCTGCAGGTCTCCCCCACCGATCCTGGGTATGTCGTTGACGATGTCCTTCAGGTACAGGAGCCCGGCCGAGGCCGCTACCGCAACAAGAAGACTTGCGACACAGAGCGAGATGATCGCCGTCCGGACGGGACGGTGCGTGCGATATCTGCCAGTGCGGATCGCTATCGACGACCGCCGATCGGTCGAGGTGCCGGCCTGGGCCGTCGCCGGATCGGATGACGGCTCCGGGCCCGTCCCGGAGACCGAGGAGCGAGCCTCGTCCACCGCGTCGACTTCCACTTCCGGCTCGTCGGCGATCACCGCTGCACCGGGGTCGCCCACCCCGGCTTCGTCCCCGAAGTCGGGACCGGGGCCCCGCAGGTCGGACTCGGGATGGGTGCCCGTGACCAAGCCGTCGCCCTGAGGGTCACCGGGGAACAGACCTGATACGGGGGTCTCACCCTCGTCGTGAGGAGGAGCCGGCGGTGTCTCGTCCGGTGTCCCGGCGGGGGATAAGGCCGGCACAGCGTCGTCCTGGGATGCGGTCCGAACCCTCTCGGCCCCGGGTGGTTCGAGAACGGCGACTGCCGAGGGTTGCGGGGGAGACTGCTTCTCGGAAGGTGGATGCAAGACGGATCTGCGGGGAGAGTCGGGTGCGAGAGATCCGGGACGACTCCCGCGGCGGCGACGTCCGTGCTTACCGACGTATTCGTCCATTTTGGCGACGTTACCACCTTTGGGGTGTTCGGCTGTGCTCATCGGTGGACAGTCAGGTCGGGTCGTGGCCGAGCACTTCATCGAGGAAGCGAACGATCCGGTCGTAGACGTCCTCAGCCGCGGGCACGTCGTACGCGTCCGACGACTCGTCGAGGAATCCCGGAGCCGCCTTCGGATAGGTGACGATCCTTCCCTTGGGGCCGAGGACGTCCCTGAAGCGGGCCACGTCCTCGGACGACGTGCCGTCCCTTCCCGCGAACAGGGCGAGGACCGGCACCTCGATCGCCTCGGCATCGTCGGGAAGCACTGCGGGACGCACTGAACCGTTCGGTGCCTCGACCTTCCCGACGATCGGATCGATCGCCACGACGCACTTGAATGCATCCGGCATGCGCGCACCCAGAAGGACAGCGATGCGGGCACCCATTCCGATCCCGACAAGTCCCATCCGGCTCTCGTCGACGTTGAGCGCGAGAGCCTCGAGGAACGCTGCGGCATCTTGGATGTCCGCCATCATACGTCCGTCCGACACAGAAGCTGCGATGGACTGGATCTGGGACGGTGTCGCCCCTCGGGGCACACCGCCTACCCGGTAGTAGAGGTCCGGCACAACGGCGTTGTAACCCATGCGGGCGAGGAGCTTGGCGAACTCCTGGAGCTGGGGCGTCAGACCGGTGACGTCGCATGCCACACAGAGCGAGGCGAACCTACCGAGGGCGTCAGGCTGGGCCAACCAGGCGTCGAACTGGTCTGCCCTCCCGGTCACGGACCAGTTCTTGTGGATGATGTTGTAGCGGCCTTCTCCCTTTTGCAGAGCCATGTTCGTCTATTCCATGTGTGGTGGCAGCGGGGACCGGTTGGTCTCGGGATCGGGTCCCGTGTCGAGAAGCACAGACCCGAAACGCTGGAACAACCAATCTAGGACAACCATCGGTCCGAACCTGTAACACCGCAAGTGGGGCCCATCACCGCGGCCGTGTTCAACGCCCCAGGCTCGCCTCTTTCAGCAGGTCACGGGCTATGAGGATTCGCTGAATCTCGGAGGTTCCCTCCCCGATCTCAAGGACCTTCGCGTCCCGGTAATACCGAGAGACCGGGGTCTCGTCGACAAAGCCGTAACCACCGAAGATCTGCGTCGCCTCACGAGTGGCGGTCACGGCCGCTTCGGACGAGTAGAGCTTGGCGACAGAAGCGGCCCGCTTGAACGGACGTCCCAGATCCCGGAGCCAAGCCGCCTTGTACGTGAGGAGGCGGGCAGCTTCGACCGCCACCGCCATGTCGGCGAGCTTGAACGACACGCCCTGGTTGGCACCGATCGGTCGCCCGAACGCGATCCGCTCGTTGGCGTAGGCCACGCATTCGTCGAGACATGCCTGCGCGAGACCGACACCTAGGGCGGAGATCGCCACTCGGCCCTCGTCGAGGATCCTCAAGAAGTTCCTGTATCCGTTGCCCTCTTCGCCCAGAAGGTTCCCGGCCGGCACGCGGCAGTCCACGAAGGTCAGGCCGTGGGTGTCGGACGCGTGCCAGCCCATCTTGCGATAGGCAGGCTCGACCACGAATCCAGGGGTTCCGGAAGGGACGACGATGTTGGAGATCTCCAACCCCCCGTCCGGGTCGCGACCCGTGACGGCGGTGATCGTGACCAACTGGGTGATGTCGGTTCCCGAGTTGGTGATGAACGCCTTCGAGCCGTTGATGACCCATTCGTCTCCGTCGCGCACTGCCGTGGTGCGGGTGGATCCGGCGTCCGAACCTCCGTCCGGTTCGGTCAATCCGAAAGCAGCGAGCCGCTCGCCGCTTAGGAGCGGCGGGAGCCAGGCCTCACGCTGAGCGTCCGTCCCCCAGTACACCAGGGGTGCCGCACCCAGGGAGACCGCTGCCTCGAGCGTGATGGCCATCGATTGGTCGACCCGCGCTATCTCCTCCAGGGCGACGATGTAGGTCAGGTAGTCGGACCCACCACCTCCGACCTCTTGAGGGAAGGGCAGGCCGAGCAGGCCCAGGTCACCCATCTTGTTCACGAGGTCGATCGGGAACTCCGAGGCGGCATCCATCGCCTCCGCCCGGGGTCGGATCTCGGCCTCGGCGAAGTCGCGGACCACCTTCCCGAACGCCTCCTGCTCGGGGGTCAGATCGAAATCCGGCATGGGTCTCGTCCTCCGGTCGCTGGCCATGGCTCCACGTGTGCGAGAATCGTGCCATGTCGGTCACCGGTCCTACCGAAACGCACTCCCAACTGCCGCCTTGGGGTCCTTACGCTTTCGTCGGGACCGAGCTCGTGCCGACGGAACAGGCGACCGTGTCGGTGCTCGACCGGGGACTCCTCCGAGGGGAGGGGGTCTTCGAAGCTCTGAGGACCTACGGCGGCGTTCCCTTCGCCGTCTCCCGGCACCTGCGACGCATGGTATCGAGTGCCTCTGCGACCCCGCTCGACCTTCCGGATCAGGCGGTCCTGCGGAGGTCCATCTCCGAAATCACACAGGCGAACGACTTCCTGTCGGATGGGTTCGAGACGAGAGTCCAGCTCACGGTCACGGCGGGGCCCGGCGGACCGGGACCCGACCCCTACGGGAACCCAGAACCAACGTTGATCGCCCTCGCCACGAGGCTTCCCTTGGTGACAGACGACTCCCCCATCGCTGCCGTCACCCTTCCTTGGATGCGCCACGAGAGCGCAGTGCTCACCGGCGTAAAGCCGACGAGCTACCTCGACCACCTCGTCGGAAAGAAGTGGGCACGGATGCAGGGTGCCGACGAGGGTCTCTGGACGAACAGTCGAGGGCACATCACGGAGGCGACCGGAGCCAACCTGTTCGTCGTGCTCTCCGGCGTGCTGGTGACACCACCGCTCGAGGCGGGTCTACTGGCCGGGGTCACGCGGGACCTGATCCTCGACCGTTGCCGGGTACGGGGCGTACCGACCGAGATCGCACCCCTGATGCGTGAGGACCTTCTGTCTGCCGACGAGTGCTTCATCACATCCACTCCGAAGGAGGCCGTCGCGGTCGCATCCCTTGACGGCGAGCCGATCGGCTCCGGGGACCGTCCGATCCTGCACGGCATCGTGGAGGACTTCCGTTCCTGGGCTCCTTCCAACCTCGACCCCTGACGGGGCCCACGTCCCCCCCACACACGCACCTGGGCAGATCCAGACACCACAAACGTGACTCGATCCACCCACGTCGACGGTGCCCACAGCTCTCCTGGCGTCAGTGTCACAGGGGCGCGCGATGATGTCTCTGCTCTCTTCCCCCCGGCTTGCACCCAGCGACTTCCCCTCAGGATCCGAGTCCCGAGGAGGGATCATGTCGCCGAACGAATGCAGGCTCTACGAGCGTTCCTCACGATTCCACGGAGCATTCAAGAAAGAGCACGCCATCGAGGCGGGAATGACGAGGGGCCAGATCGCCCGACGAGTGCAGTCCGGCCTCTGGGTTCCCATCCACGCAGGTGTCTAAAGGTGTTCCGCCACCCCGATCACGCCGGACCTGCTCGAGGCGGCAGCGGTCCTCGCCGCCGGACCTCACGGATGCCTGTCACATCTGCGCGCCGCGTACCACCACGGCCTCCGGAACACCCGGCCCCCGGTGATCGAGGTCTTCGCCGCTCACTGGGAAGGCCCGGTACCCGAGGAGGTACGTGTTCACAGGTGCAGGGCGCCCCAGAAGCTCGATGTCGTCGCCGTCGACGGGATCCTCTGCACAAGCGTCCCTCGCACCATCCTCGACATCGCACATCTGCATCCGCGGGAACTCCCGAGCACAGCCGACCACGCCGTCCGTGACGGAGAAGTGACACGTGAGGAGTTGTGGCTCTTCGCACGCAGATCGCGTGGCCACCATGGACAGAAGCGGCTTCGGCATCGCCTGGAGATGCAGCCCCTGAACCTCGAGGCTCACGACAGCGATGGCGAGACTGCGTTCGAAGAGATCGCATCTCGGTGCTGGCCGCGCAGGTGGGTGCACCACCACCTGGTGCCGACTCGCGAGGCGACGTTCGAGATCGACTTCGCCTTCCCGGAAGAGAAGCTCGCGGTCGAGATCGACGGACGGCACCACCTCTTTGGGGACCAGATCGAGTTCGACGCCAGGAGGGACGCTCTCCTCGCAGAGGCGGGGTGGGAGACCCTCCGCGTCACCCGCAAGCTCGTGCTTTCAAACCCCGACGAGACAGCTCGGCTGGTCGACGAAGCCCTGCGCCGACGCCGAAACCCTCCCCCTGGGCGGATCCAGACACCACAGACGTGACTCGATCCACCCACGTGTCTTTGTCGGGCGGGGCGCTGGATCCGCGTCAGCGGAGGTGAGTCACCTCGCCGTGCGAGATGGCCCGCTCGGAACCCGAGTCGTCTTGCACGACCAACTCGCCGCGAGGCCCGATCCGGACGGCTTCCCCCTCG